>JAYUWQ010001010.1:0-6659 GCA_043753485.1 bacterium | reverse complement strand
TGTGGCAAGCTGACAACCGTGACGATCCCTGCCGGCATCACCAGCGTCGAAGGTGCCGCGTTTTGGGGATGCCGCAGCCTGGCGGGGATCTCGCTTCCCTCCGGAGTTTCAGGCCTGGGTGATTATACCTTTGCTGATTGCACCAGTCTCACGACCGTAACTCTCCAAAACGGTTTGACCCAGATTGGGGAATGGGCGTTTTCGGGCTGTACCGCTCTAAAAAATGTGTCGATTCCGTCCACCGTGGCCGGCATCGGAAACGGCGCTTTTTCCGGATGCGACGCACTCACCTCCATCTCGGTCGATTCAGCGAACGCCCTCTACAGCAGCGTCAATGGGATATTGTTCAACAAGTCGAAAGACGTGCTGATTCGTTATCCTGCCGGCCTTGGAGGGGATTATTTGGTTCCGGCCAGTATCACCACCATCGGGGATAATTCATTCTCCGGAAGCAGAAAACTGGAGAGCGTTCTGATACCCCAAGGGGTGACCGACATCGGAAACGATGCCTTCTCCGATTGTATCCTATTGAAAAGTCTGACGCTTCCGGATGGGCTGTCCACGATTGGAGACCACGCCTTCCAAGGTTGCAGGACATTCCACTCCATTACGGTTCCAAGCAGTGTTTCCGACATCGGAACCTACGCCTTCACGTCGTGCAGCGGCCTGGAAAGCGTGTCGATCCTTTCGAGTGCGCCAGGGTTTGGTTGGCTGGTTTTCAGAGACTGTATGAAACTGGAGCGATTGGCGTTCAATGGCCATGCCCCGACGGTGGACTCGGCACTGGCGAAAACGATGCTCCCTCATCTCAAAGTCTACTATTTCGATGACAAAATTGGATTCACGTCGCCTAAGTGGTTTGGTTATCCCACGGTGAACATGGGAGCCGGAGCTCCGGTGAAATCGTGGCTGATCAAAGCCAATCTCCCCTACGATCTGGATCTCCAAGCCGATACAGACGGAGATGGGGTGAATCTCCTGATGGCGTATGCGCTTAATCTGAATCCCAACCAAAACCTCAGCGGAAGTCTGCCGCAGCCAGTCATTTCCGACCACGGGATGCACCTCAACTTTTACGCGGGCACTCCGGCAGTCAGCTATTCCGTCGAATCCAGCGCTGATCTGATAAACTGGAGCACGGAAGGGGTCACGCTGTCCGGACTTGATGCCAACCAGAGCGTTACGGCCATAGTGGATCGTTCAAACCCCAACCGATTTTTGCGGCTGGTGGTGACCCATTAAACCAAGCCGGGAAATGAGAAGGCCGATTCTTCGATGCATGGATAACGAAAGTATTGCCGCCCGGGGATCTTGACGGAGCTGGCGCTTTCGGGTCCAAGTGCTGTTGCACCGTCAAATCATGAAACCCCATCCCCTCCTCGCCGCCCTGTTGCTCCTGATCACCTTCAGCGCGGAGGCGGAGGCTGGCACTCCCATTGCCCTGCATCCGGAGAATCCTCACTACTTTCAATGGCGGGGCCGGCCGGTGGTCATTATTTCGTCCGGCGAGCATTACGGGGCGGTGGTGAACCGGGCTTTTGACTGCCACCGGTATCTGGAAACGCTCGCGGCCGATGGGTTGAACTACACGAGGATCTTCAGCGGGGCGTATGTGGAGCCGGAGGGGGCATTTAAGATTGAGCGCAACACCCTGGCTCCGGCGCCGGACAAATTTCTCTGCCCGTGGGCGCGGAGTGCGGAGCCAGGGTATGCCATGGGAGGGAACAAATTCGATCTGAAGCAATGGGATGCGGGTTACTTCGCCCGGCTCAAGGACTTCGTGGCCACGGCTTCGAAAAAGGGGGTGATCGTCGAAGTGACGTTGTTCTGCCCCATGTATGAGGAGATGCAGTGGAAACTCAGCCCGATGAATGCCGACAACAACGTCAATGCGGTGGGAGCGGTGGATAAACACGCCGTCCATACCCTCGACCGCAGCGGAGGATTGTTGCCGGTCCAGGAAGCGTTGGTCCGCAAGCTCGTCACAGAATTGAACCCGATGGACAATGTGATTTTCGAGATCTGCAACGAGCCTTATTTTGGCGGGGTGACGATGGATTGGCAGCACCACATCGCGGACGTCATTGTCGAAACCGAACGCGATTTGCCCAACCGTCATCTGATCGCCCAGAACATTGCGAACAAGACGGCGAAAATCGAAAAACCGCATGCGGCGGTTTCCCTCTTCAATTTCCATTACGCCACACCCCCGGATGCCGTCGCGGAAAATTATGCCCTGAACAAGGTGATCGGAGACGATGAAACGGGCTTTAACGGCACCGATGACCTGGCCTACCGCACCGAGGCCTGGGATTTTATCCTGGCGGGAGGCGGACTCTTCAACCATCTCGACTACTCGTTCGTGGCCGGCAAGGAGGACGGAACGTTCCTCTATCCCAAGACGCAGCCGGGCGGAGGCAATCCTGGTTTCCGCAAGCAGATGAAAGTGCTGCGGGAATTCATGACTGATTTCGATTTCATCCGGATGAAACCTGACAATTCCGTGATCCAGGGAGGCATCCCGGAAGGCGGCACCGCCCGGGCCCTCGTCGAGCCCGGCAAAGCCATCGCCCTCTATCTGCGGAGTGGGAAAACCGCCGCGACCGCGCTCCAGATCGGGCTGCCGCAGGGCTCATGGGTGGCGGAATGGGTGAATCCGCTCTCGGGCGCCATCTCCGGGAAGGTGGAGGTGCAGGGCGGCGGGGTCCGTGAAATCAAGGTGCCGGCGTATGAACAGGATATCGCTCTCCGGATCACCAGCGGGCGTCCGGAATAATGCCAAGAGCTCCGTGGAGCGGGAGGCAAACCCCATGAGGCAGCTTGGATTCATGGCGCGCGCACGCGAAATTTCCTTGCCACCACAGGGCACCCGCCTCCACAGTCCTCCCCCTGATGTCCACCCCATTCCTTAACCTTCCCCGCACGGCAGCCCTCGTCCTTGCGTTCCTGCCTGCCGCTCTTCACGCCGAGGTCCCGGCGGCCCCCACGGCCCAAGCTGGTCGACTCTCCGCCGTAGCCGACATGGCCGCCGCCGCGCAGAATCTTCTCGCCACGCTCGACGAATCCCAGCGTTCCAAGGCTGTTTTTACCCTGACGGACGATGAGCGGCAAAACTGGCACTTTGTGCCGTTGGACCGCAAGGGCATCACCCTCGCCGATCTCCGCCCGGACCAGGACCACCTCGTCTATGGCCTGCTCGGCTCCGCGCTCAGCGCAGAAGGCTGGCGGAAAACCACCACCATCATGAGCTTGGAGAAGGTGCTCTTTGACTTGGAAAACAGCGCGCCGAAACGGAATACCGAGAAATATTACCTCGCCATCTTTGGCGAGCCTAAAACCGGACAAGCCTGGGGATGGCGCTTTGAGGGCCACCATCTTTCCCTGAATTTCGCCATCGCGGCAGATTCCTCCGTGGCCTTGACCCCAAGCTTCATGGGAGCGAATCCCGGTGAAATCAAGGACGGCCCGCGGGCCGGTCTGCGGGCCTTGGCCGAGGAGGAGGATCTCGCGTTGACCTTGGTCCGCAGCCTGACCCCCGATCAGCAAAAAACCGCCATTCTTCCCGGCGAGGCCCCGGCCGAGTTGATCTCCAATCAGGAACGCCAGGTGCAACCGCTCCAGCCCGCCGGGATCACCGCCAGCGCCCTCACCGAAGCCCAGCGCGCCCAGCTTTGGCTGGTGATCGGGGAATATGTGGACCGTTTCCGTCCCGACCTCACCAGCACCGCCAAGGCTTCCCTGCTCAAGGATGGGGGCCAGCTCACTTTCGCCTGGATGGGCAGCACCGAGACCGGAGTGGGTCATTATTACCGGATCCAGTCCCCGCAGTTTCTTTTTGAATACGACAATACTCAGAATAATGCCCGTCACCCGCACGCTGTCTGGCGTGACTTTAAGGGGGATTTCGGGGCCGACCTCCTGAAGGCCCATTACGACAAGAATCACCCCGGCCAGTGATTTTTAATGTTCCGCTCACCTGAGTTCTGATAAGGCATTACTTTGTGCCTACAAAACGTGTCTCGTCCCCACGTTTTGTCCGTTTAGTCCTCCCCCCTCCCCTTTTGTTATGAAAAAGCTGATTTTGCCCCTGCTCGCCCTCTGTCTGGTTGCAACTGCCACGCAGGCCGATATCCGGATCAATGAAGTCCACTTTAACGTGGAGGGACCGGACGGTAATTATGAATTCATCGAACTGAAGAGCACCACCAACGGCGTGGAGGCGCTTACCGGACTATCACTGGTCATTATTAATACCGCTCTCAGCGAAGGGAACACTGCGGCGGATCCGCAATACCGGAATCCAGGGGAAATCATCGAAGTGCTGAACCTCAGTGAATTGTCCACCGGCACCAACGGGCTGCTCCTGCTGGGCAATGGTTACACCGATTCTCCCCTGGGTGGGCCATGGTCTGGGGCCGTGGATCCGGCCACGGCGATGGGCGATCCCGCAGGTCTGGGCGACTCTGACATCCAGTCGAATGATGGTTTGTCGATTCTTTTGATCCGGGATTACAATGCCACTCTCGGTCCCAAAGGAACCGATATCGACAAAGATCCGCTGCCCTTCGTGGCGGTCCCCGCGAATGCCATCAGCACGGGCAATGGAACGATCGACTGGAAACAGACCACCCCGCCTCCGCCGGCCGGAGCGGTGGCCCAACTGTGGGAGGATGCCAAAGTGGTGGATAGCGTCGGTACCATCGACTACAAGGACACCGACAATCCCGTCGACAATGGGGCCTTCGGCGTCCGCGGCAGTTACGTCGCCGCCACCTTGAACACCTTTTGGGGAGCAACCAGTACCCTCGGACCGCGGGATCCTGACACCTTCGCCCGCATCCTTGGCAACGATACCGCCAATAGTGCTGCGGTTTATTATGGCGCCAAAATGAATGACGTCTCTCCTTCCCCGACCGACGTGCTCTACCGCACAGAGGGCACCAAACCGAGGTACTTCGGCCCGGGCAGTCCCCAAATGAAGGGCCAGGTCACTCCCGGCCGCCCCAATCTCGCCACTTCCCTCACTCCCACGGACTTTCGCATCAACGAAGTTGGTCTCAATCCACCCGGCACCGGCAGCAACCGCTTCCAGTACGTCGAAATCATCAACACCAACGGACAGTCCCGTAGTCTCATCGACCACTACCTTCTGGTCATTGACAGTCATGAAGGAGTCGTCGGTGACACGCAGGATCCCCCCGGAGTTGGCACCATTGTCGAAGAGTGGAATCTCGCTGACTTCGCCACCGGGCCCAACGGCCTCCTCCTGCTCGGCGATGGCTATTCACCCAGCTATACTCCCTTCCAGGATGCCGTCTCGCCCCAGACCAATGTGGGAGACCCTTCTTCCAATACCAGCACCCAGGCCACCTCCTGGGGATCGGGTGATCTGCGCAACAAAGAGGGCTTCACCCTCTTGCTGGTCAAAGGATACAAGCCCACGGCCGTTGCGGCCAAGGACATTGATACCAACAACGACGGGATCCGCGAAGGCAGTTTGGGCAGCACCGCCGTGGTGGTTGACTCCATCGGCTTCACTCAAGCCGGCACGACCACCAGCGGCCGTACCTACGCCACGGTTGACCTGCGCACCGTCCTCCCTGTGCTCCCCGTGCCCGCGGACGCCAATCCTCAAAATTTTGGGCGGAAGGCAGGCGATCTCAGCCTGAATACCAGTGCCTGGTATGGCGGCAGATACCCCGGTGGCTCTGGCACCTCCCCCATGTATATTAGTTATGAAGATGCCATCCCCGCCAATTGGTTTGGCGGCTTCCGCGGGGCGGGCACCCCGGGCCGGCCCAACCTCTCTGCCGCCATTGATCCAGCGGCACCTCCTATCCCCGCTTCCATCCGCATCAACGAGGTCATGATGAATCCCACCGACAGGCCCCCAGCGCTGGGTGACGTCAACCACGAATACATCGAACTCGCCAGTACCAACGAAGGCCTGGCTTATCTTGACGGACTTTACATCCTTGTGGTAAACCGCCTAGGCGATGTTGTCACCGGTTCCCCTCTCAACGGATTCACCACCGGCACCAACGGCCTCGCCGTGCTGGGTGATGGTTATGACGGTGCCATCTCTCCCTATACCGCTGACAGCCTGCCCACCGGCACGGCCGCTTTCGACCCCGAAGCCGGCTTTGGAGGAGGCAAATTGCCCAATGACGGCATCGCCATGCTTCTCGTGCGCGGCGTCAAAAGTCCCACCATCATTGTCGACGCCGACGGCAAACCTTCCGGCGATCTCGACCCGGAAGACGACGGCATCCTCCTCGCCCCCTCAGTCTATGCTGATGAGCTGGTGGACAGTATCGTCGTCAATACCGTCAACCCCGGGCCTGGCTACGGTTGGATTGACAGCACCTCGCTTCTTCCTGGCCATATCGCCCGTTATCCCGGGAATCTTACGAACAATAATGGTGATTCCTGGTATGGCGGCAATGTCGCCCAAGGCCCGGCAACACCACCCTCCACCACCTACATCGGCGCCAGCCTCGGCAGCTTCAGGGGCGCCGGCTCACCCGGCCGGGCCAACCACAGTGCCACCCCCGGTGATGTCAGTGTGGGAAGTGTCATTTTGAACGAAATCAGCATCAACCCCGCCGGAGCCGATAACAATTTCGAATTCATCGAACTCTCCGCCACCGGCGGCACTT
>JAYUWQ010001009.1:0-2651 GCA_043753485.1 bacterium | reverse complement strand
CTTCAAAAGACCGTCACTTTTACGGCATGGGGCAGCTTGATGTCGTTGTGCCTGGCTTTCTGCAGCTTTCCCTTGATGCTGTTCGGCACTGGGAGATTGGCCCGTATATTGTGGGGGACCGACTTGTGGAGTGCGGCCAGCTTCGCGCTGGCGCTGTTGGGGTGTGCCCTGGCCCTGATGGGCCGCGCTTTTTGGAAAAACGCTTCCATGGATGCCAGCCTCTACCCATGGCTCGTGCTCATTTTCCTGTTTGTGGCGTGGTCAGGCTTTTTTAGCTTTTTGTCAAAGATGCCGTGATCCCTGCAGGGCACTCCTTCATCATTTTTACCATCCCCAAATGCCCCTCCGCCTCCTCATCGGCCTCGGTAATCCCGGCCCGGAATACGAAAACACCCGCCACAATGCTGGGTTCATGATTCTGGACCGCGTGGCTCAGCGGCTGGGGGCAGTTTGGGTGAAGGAGCGGAAATTCGATGGCTGGTTTGCCCGGGCGGATGGTCTTTATCTGCTGAAACCGAAGACGTTCATGAACCTGAGCGGTAAAAGCGTGGCGGCCGTTTCCGGGTTTTTCAAGATCCCGCCGGCGGACATGCTGGTGATTTACGACGACGTGGCTTTGCCGGAGGGAAAGCTGCGGCTCAAGCCTTCCGGGTCTGCGGGAGGGCACAACGGGCTGAAATCCATCATCGCCAGCCTCGGCAGCGACCAGTTTGCCCGGCTGCGGTTCGGGGTTGGGGCGGCGGAACAGAAGTCACTGGTGGGGCACGTGCTCGGCCGCTTCGATCCGGCCTCGGCAGAGGAACTGCACAAATCGCTTGAGAAAGCGGCGGATGCTGCCATTTTCGCCTCCCTTCGCGGGCTGGAGCTTGCGATGAATCAATTTAACACCGCGGAACCGCCGCGCCCCAAACCCGCCCGGCCTGTGCCGCCCCCGGGCCAGGAGCCAACGGTGTCCGCCGTTCCCAACCCACCCGAATCCACATGAAGCGTAAATACGAAGGTCTCATCGTTCTCAACACCAAAGGTAAAGAGGACACAGTCGATGCATTGGTCTCCAAGCTCGGCCACGAATTCGAACTCGAAGGCATCACCCTTGAACAAATCGATCATCTCGGCAAAAAGACCTTCCCTTACGGCAGCAAGAAGCTGACCGAAGGCTATTTCGTCACCTACCACCTCCAGGCTGAGCCCGCGAAATTGGATGCCGTTAAGGCCAAGCTGAAACTGAATGCCGACGTGCATCAGCAGCACTACCAACGCCGCGCGTAGTCCGCGGACCGGCTTTCCAGCTGGAACAGCTTTTTATCCTGTAGAAGGGCTTGCCGGATGGCAAGCCCTTCGCTTTAGTGCCCCTTCACTCCTTCAGCACCATGGCCTCTCTCAACAAAGTAATGATCATCGGGAACCTCACCCGGGACCCGGAACTCCGCTACACTCCCAAGGGCCAGGCCGTGGTGGACCTCGCCCTCGCCATGAACCGCCGGTATGTCGTCGATGGCGAAAAGCGGGAGGAAGTGACCTACGTAGACGTGACTTTCTGGGGAAAAGGCGCCGAAATCATTTCCCAATACATGAAAAAAGGGAACCCCATGTATATCGAAGGCCGCCTCCGCCTCGACCAATGGGACGACAAGGAGTCCGGCAAAAAACAATCCCGCCTCAAGATCACCGGCGAGGAATTCCAGTTCCTCGGCGGCAAAGGAGAAAGCGGCGGCAACCCGGGTGGCGGGGGACAACAATATGACGAAGAGGGCGGTTCCTCGCGCAGCAGCGGCGGCAGCGGCGGCGGCTACAGCCAATCCCGTCCCCCTCAACAACAACAGCGGCCACCTCAAGGCTCTGGGGGCGGGGGTGGCAATGCTTCGCCTCAAGGGCAATCCCGCCCGGATGCTTTCCCTCCCGGTTTGGATGATGACGAGATTCCGTTTTGAGGTGAGTTGAAGCGCCGCGTTCCCGGCCGTGAACGGTCAGGCCTTTCTGGTCCTGACCGGCCCGGCCCCGGCAGAACCCCATCCCTTCCCGACGATCCGTCCCTGCCCGGCCCTCCGTGCCCTCTCCCTGCCGAACCTGACGCCCTCCGTTTTTCCTGACGCATGTCCGATCCTTCCCGTCCCCCGGAGTCCCACCCCGATGCCGCAGCGCCGCCCGACCCCGACATGGCGCTCAAACGCCAGCAGCACCTGCTGATCTTCCTGACGGTTCTGATCGACCTGATTGGTTTCGGGATTCTGATCCCGGTCATCCAGCCCATCGCCGAGGCACTGGGCGCGCCCATCTGGATCGCCACCGTACTCATGGGCGTTTACAGCCTGATGCAGTTTATCTTTTCGCCGGTGCTGGGCCGCCTCAGCGACCGCGTCGGCCGCGTCCCGGTGCTGGTGATGAGCCTCTGGGCTTCGGTCGGCGGTTATCTGGTGATGTCGCTGGCGGTCAGTGGCTGGGTAGCGCCCATGACCGGTATCATCCTGCTTTTCACGGCCCGCATCATCACCGGCATTGGTGGGGCCAGCATCAGCACCGCGCAGAGTTACCTTTCCGACATCACCGCTCCCGAAAAACGCGCCGGCGTGATGGGCATGATCGGGGCCGCGTTCGGCCTTGGATTTATGATCGGCCCCGTGATTGGAGGCATCCTCTCCCACTTCGGGGGA
>JAYUWQ010001008.1:0-2652 GCA_043753485.1 bacterium | reverse complement strand
CGAAAAAGTGGTCGGCGAACTTCGCGCTGAAGGCCATCATGTGGAGGAGCTGGACTATTCCCTGGGCTGGCTGCCCTATGATTACAAAGTGGATATTCCACCCTATGATCTGGCCCCCCATCTCCGCCTGCAACTCAGCAAATACGTCTGCACTTCCATCGGCCTGATCATCAGGAAAAAAGCCTGAGCCCCCTTCCGGAGCACCGACGCCCGGGCTGGAAGCCACGTCTGCCGGAATCCAAATTTTTCACCAATGGCCCCATCAGCCCCTCCTCCCTTTCTGGCCGTGCAGAGCACCCGGCCCATTACTCCCGACCAGCAGGCGCGCCTCGCCCTGGCCGCATCATGCCGCGACTGTGACGATATTCCCAAGGTCGATGGAGCCGGAACCGTGGACCGGTCTTCATCCCCTCCGGTGCAAATCATGCACAATGGAGTCAGGGTGGCCGCAGACTGTTATTGTGGTCCCTGGATGACCCGGATCATCGAATCACTCGCGGGTCATCACGAACCACAGGAGGAGAAGGCCTTCCACCTCGTGCTCGAAGCCTTGGGGAATGCCCGCAGCATGGTCGAACTGGGAGCCTACTGGAGCTACTATTCACTTTGGTTCCACCAGCGTTTCCCCGGTTCGGATCTGCTTTTGGTGGAACCGGACCCGAATTTTCTGGAGATTGGCCAATACAACCTCGCGCTCAATGGAGCGGCCGGGACCTTCATCCAGGCCGCAGTAGGCGGAAAGCCGGGCATGGAAGCGTCCTTCCCCTGTGAAAGCGACGGCCAACGCCGGCCGGTGCCCCTTGTTTCGGTGGACAGCCTGCTGGAAGACCGCGGACCGGTGGATTTGCTCCTCGCCGATATCCAGGGCGCCGAACTTTCCATGCTGGAAGGCATGAAAAAATCCCTCGCTGCCGGCAAACTCCGGGTGGTTTTCATTTCCACCCATCACCACTCGATTTCCGGTGACCATCTGACCCACGAGAAATGCCTGGACTGGCTGCGGCAACAGGGCGCCTGCATCCTCGCAGAACATACCGTGGAGGAATCCTTTTCAGGCGATGGCCTGATCGTCGCTTCCTTTGACCCTGATGTCAGGCCAGTCATCGCCCTAAGCTATTGCCGGGCGCGCGACAGCGTCTTTGGCCTCCCCAACCATCAGCTGGCGGCATTGGCAAAAGGAGCAGGCACTGAACCCGCGGCCTCCCCCGCGGTCAGCCGCCCTGCCGGTTCCGATTCCCGTTTCATCAGTTATGCCCAGCATGCCGAGGACGTGCTCCTCTGGCGGGCGCTGCGGGACGTGCCGGAAGGTTTTTATTTGGACGTGGGAGCCTTTCACCCCACCAGCGACTCCGTCACCCGGGCCTTTTATGAGCGCGGTTGGAGGGGCATCAATATCGAACCGGTTCCGGCCAATATGGCCGCCTTCACCGCCACCCGGCCCAGCGATATCAATCTTCAGGTCGCGGTGTCCCGGGAAAACGGATCCCGCACCTTCCATGAAATCGTCGGCAGCGGCCTGTCCGGTTTCGACGGCAGCGGGGTGGATGATCTCAAAAAGGCCGGCTGGGAAGTCCGGGAACACACCGTGGAAACCAGGACCCTGTCTTCGATCTGCCGGGAATATGCGACGGGCGAAGTTCATTTTCTCAAAGTCGATGCGGAACAGCACGAGCAGGAGGTGCTGGAAAGTGCTGACTTTAAAACTTTCCGCCCCTGGATCATCCTGGTTGAATCCGTCGCCCCCCTCAGCACGGACCAGACACATACCGCATGGGAACCCCTTTTACTGGGCGCCGGTTACGAGTTTCTTTTCTTTGACGGCCTTAACCGTTATTACGCCTCCACCGAAAAAGCGGCCGCCATGAGACCGCATTTCAACCGCCCCGCCAACCCCATCGACGATTTCCTGACGTTCCGGGAGGTTGAGCTGCAGACGGCGCTGAACCGGGTGAAGCCGGATCATCATTTCCGGACGAAAGCCGAAACCAAAATCAGCCTCCTGGCCCGGTCCCAGGCGGAGTCGTCCGCAAAAATAAAGTCCCTGGAAAACAAACTCCGGTATCACGCGGTCAATCCAGCCAGGGCCTTGAAGCTCTGGTGGGAACATCTGACGGGAAAAACCACGCGGTAAACCTCCTGTTCAAGGATTTAATATTCCCTTTTCCCTCTGGGGAAATCGGTGCTATGCGCTGCCCTTTCCATGGATACTGCTGCTCCCCACGTCCCGTTTTCCGAACAGATTGCGAAGGCCTCCGTCTTGATCGAGGCGATGCCTTATCTGCAGCGTTTCCGTGGCCAGACGTTCCTCATCAAATTTGGCGGCAGTGCCATGGATGACCCAGTCCTGGTGGAAATGCTGCTGCGCGATGTCGTCTTTCTGGAACTGGCCGGGATCAATCCGGTGGTCGTCCACGGCGGAGGCAAGGCCATCTCCAAAGCGATGTCGGAGGCCGGCCTCACCGCCCGGTTTGTCGGGGGCCTGCGCGTGACCGATGCCCAGACCATCTCCATCGTGGAGCATACCCTGCACCATGAAATCAACCGCGACCTCGTGGAGGCGATCAACCGGTTCGGCGGCCGCGCCATTGGACTGCCCGGCAAGAGTGTCTTCCTCGGCCACAAAAATGCCCCAGTGAAAGGGGAGGATGGAAC
>JAYUWQ010001007.1:0-2655 GCA_043753485.1 bacterium | reverse complement strand
TATGAAAACAACGGCCTCCTATCCCAAAATCATTATCCACCGCCTCGGAAATCCTCCCGTGATCCAGCGCCGGCTCGTCCCGCCGCCCCTGATCGCTGGCCTGCTGGTCCTCATCTTGATCGCTGCGGGGGCCGCCCTCGGGCAGCGCCATGCCTCCATGCCACCGGCGTGGCAAGCCAGCATTTCCCGGTAACCCCCTTTATTCCGCCAAACCAGAACAACCATCACTAACTAACAAACACACCCATGAAACACCTGATCCCCGCCCTCAGCCTCGCCGCAGCTCCCCTGGTTTTGACCAGTTGCGGCAAGACCTCGGTCGCCGCCGAATCCGCCAAACCCCCGGCCCCCGCTCCCGACCCGGCCGCTTTTGTTGAAACCTACCGCAAGGCGATGGAAGCCAAAGACACCAGCACCCTGGACTCCTTTCTCCTGACCGAAGGCAGCCCTGCCGAGGTCGTGGAGTTCTTCCGGATGATGCGCGACACGCCCCGCAGCAGTCCCATTCAGGTGGAACTGAAGACCCCCACCGCGGAGCAGGCTGCGCAGTTCAGCCAAGCCATGGAAATGCCTGACGGAAAGTATTACAAGCTGCCCCTCACGCCCACCTGGCAATTGGTGATCTCGAGCGAAAACAAGGAAGGAGGCAGCTCCAGCCGGACCAGCAGTTCCTTCCCGGTGGCCCAAAAGGATGGAAAATTCGTGATTCCCATGCCGGTCCCCACCGGACAGGCCGCGCAGCAACCCTGACTTTTCCATGGTGAATCCGTCGGATTCACCAGGCGAGCTTTTCACCTGGACGCCCACGGCCACGACCGCCCACGGCCACAGCCTCATACGTCCCTCGACAGGGACCGCAGCAATTCCCGCATTTCCGCTTCCACCGCTGCCGGATCGCGGGTCTGCAGGGTGCCGGAAATAACTGTCAGGACAGCTTCCCGGAACTGAGCCCGCAACCGGTGCACCCGCACCTTGACATGGGAAGGAGGAATTTTCAGAGCAGCGGCCACGGCGGAGGTGTCCAGCGCCGTGGCCGTCGCATCGGTCAGGGCCGGCTTGAGCAGGGTGAAGGCATCCGCCTCCCCCCGTCCTACGGCCCGGGCTTCCAGCGCCTGCAAGGCCCGCGCCAACACTTCCCGCGCCCAACGACGGTGATAGAGCGTCTCCGGGGTATCGGCCTCCACCGGTTCCCCGGCGAGGCGGGCTTCGGCATCATCCAGAGAAAAATGGATCACCTGCCCGCCACGTTTCCGGGCCGCACGATAACGGGCGGCATCGGCCAGATGATTTTGCAGCTGATAGATGAGAAAATTCCGGAGCCGCCCTTTTTCCTCACAAGCGGCCGCAAAGGATTCGCGCTCCAGCAGTCTCAGGAAAAACGACTGGACCAGGTCCTGCGCGTCCTCGGGACCGTATCCCCGGTGCCGCACCCAGGCATAAAGCGGATACCAATAAGCGGCGCACAATTGTTCCATCGCCTCCCGTGCGCCCGCTGCATCCTCTCCTTTGGCGCGCGAGATGAGCGACCACCGTGTGGGTCGGAAGGCAGGGGAAGCAGGCATTACTTTGGTTCCGGGGATGGGCTGGAGGGAGAAGGGGAACCAGTCATGGTTTGCTGGGCCTCGACTCTGTCAGGTTTCCCCTCAGGGCCGGTGGTTGGTTCCTGCGACAGCAGGGACAGTGCCCCCATCTGCAGTTTGACGGCGGAGGCCCGCATTTGGTTCAGCGTTTCGAGTGCGATGGCATAACGTAATTTGGACTCTTCATATTTTTTCATCTCCTCGGGGGCAATGGGCCTGGTGGCGGAAGTCGCCCCGCCGGATTGAACCGCCGCCTGCTGGGTTCGCAGATTCCCCAGAACCACACCCAGACTTTTCCTGACATTTTCCACCGCCTTATCCAGGATTTCCTCCTCTTTGCCGATTTGGGCCGCCAATCCTAATCTTCGGGGATGCCGCTTCCCAAAGCCCATGGAATCCAACCGGACCATTTCGCGCTTATCCTTGAGAAAAATCTCCGAGAAGGACTGGATGGTGGCGTCCCTCGACTTCAGTGCGGCATACAGTTCATCCCCCGACAAACGGCTGATCTTTTCCAAATCGGACTCCATTTCCCTGATGGAAGCTTCCAGTTCCTTCAACTGGGCTGCCCTCCCTTCCGTGGGGACGACCTGCCCTGGCATGGTGGAAAGATCCACAATCCCATACTCCTGCATCAATCCCAACATGGCGGAACGGAGCCGGTCCACTTCCTTTTGCTGGGTATCCAGCGTCTCCTGGATGCTGGAGAGAATGCGGGCGACTTTCCCTTCCTCGACTGCCGCGCCGGCCGCGCTTTGTCCTGGCCCGGTGGGTTCTGCCGCCGTGGCATTGGCCTGCCCAGCCACTGCCGGTTCCGCGGCTTCCTGCTTGGAGACAGCCGTCATGAGAGCGTGGACCGTCATGCCGGCAGCAGCCAAGACCGCCAGACCGGCTATCCAGATCCGGTTCCATCCGGGACGGCGCGGCTGGAACAGAAAATACAAACCTGCCAACAAAAATGGGCCGCACCAGAGGATCCCGGTCCACAGATCACGGGTTGGCAGCAACTTCGCGATCCACGCGGCCCCGGCAAAGAGGAGCAACGCGAGGAAAGTGTTGGCATGGGAAGAACCGG
>JAYUWQ010001006.1:0-6678 GCA_043753485.1 bacterium | reverse complement strand
GCCACTGCAATCCAAGCCTACTTTGCGATTACCTCCGCTCATGGAGCAAAAATCACCTTGAGTTTGGCGAAACCAGCCTGCCGTCCACCTGGAATGATTGGATAAGGGAGACTGACGATCTCATGCTTTCCGTTTTCCGCCAAAAGGATGGGTTGGGTATCATTGGACTGCCAGGATGCCAAGTCATCGCTGAACTGCATCGAGTATGTCAAGCCGGCACCCAGGTAATCCTTGAGACGCACGAAGAGGACGCGGAACTCGTTCACGCCTGCCAACGTCTCAAAAACGGTGACGGGCTGTCCGGTGGCACCGATGGTTCCATTCCCCGCAAAAGTGCCCGCATATTGGAGTCCAGCTAAGCCGCTGGTGGAATTGACGGGATCTGTACCGAAGGCAAACTCCAGCAAATTGAGCAATCCGTCACCATCATAATCCTCCAAATCTCCCGTATTAACTGATGCACCGCCAAAATAAAGACTGCGCCACGCCTCAATAGCTGTTTGACCGGTTCCTTGGATGGCAAATTGATATGAACCATTTTTACCCAGGCTATGCCCAATACTGACCATGGCGGTTCGCAAGTCCAAGGCCGAGGGATCAAAGCCCACCCGGAATTGGACGGCCCCACCACCCGGAACCATGGTAACCGGTTGTGTCGTCACTCTAAAATCTGGGGCATTCAATCCAGCAATGCTCACAGCAGAGTCAGGAGCCAGATTAAGTCCGAATATACCGCGATTGGAGATCGTAAAAGTGCGCTCTATCGCACCTGCCATAACAGCGGCGCTGCCAAAATCAGTATGGTTCTGCATCCCTGGAACCCCTAATCCGTCCGCGATAGCCATCCCGTTCCCGGATACCGACAGTTCCGCGCCATAGGATAAAACGCCCACCTTGTTGGACCCGGAGATACTGAGAAAGACTCGGGACCGGAGGAAATCATGGGCCAAAACCATGTCTGAGCCAGCGCCGGCAGACGTGCCTAAAATACTGTTGTCCGCCCCAATCACGCCGTTCGTTCCAGCAGTCCCGTCTCCCGGGGTTACGGAGCCGGCATCGTTGATTGCGCCGTTATTCCATCTTCGGGCCAAAACAAAATAATTTCCATTTTGCAGCAGCGCGAGATTATTCCACATGCCTAACGCATCATTCGGGGAAGTGCCGATGAGGGAATTCATTTCCGAAACCTTCCCCTTCACCCCGGTCAGGCCGCCCCCCCATGTCACTGCTCCCGTATTGCCAACCGCCCCATTGTCCCAATCGGGACTGGAAACCAAATAGTTTCCGTTGGAGAGGAGGCTGATGCCCGGGGCGGGGATAAACCGGTTTCCCGTCACAGAGGCTATCTTGTCTCCTGGCGTTGAACCCACCAGTGAGTTTGTCTCCGAAACAATACCCGTCAATCCTGTCGAGGCATCACTCCAAGTCACGGCACCGGCAAGGTTCCAAAGCGCACTGAGCACAAGATAGTTTCCGTTGCTCAGGGCCGTAAAACCGGCACCGCCGACTTGATCGTTGGGGCTGCTTCCGACGAGCGAGTTTGCGGGCGACACCTGTCCCGATACGGGCATCGTTCCATTGACCCATGTCACTGCCCCGGCGTCACTGACTGCACCTTGGTCCCAATCGGGACTGATGACGACATAGTTTCCATTACGGAGGGCGCGAACATCAAAATGGCCAACTGTGTCATCCGCAGCACTGCCGACCAGGGAATTGGAGATCGAAACCACCCCTTTTACACCGCTGGCTCCACTGCCCCACGTCACGGCGCCCACATCCCTGACCAGACCGTTATCCCAAAGCCCGCTGCGCACTACATAATTACTATTGCTCAAGGCAATGACGCCGGAGCCTCTTACCTCATAGCTGCCATCAGCAAGGATATTGACGCCTGAACTCCCGATTTGATCATTGTTCGAGCTGCCAATCAGGGAATTTGAAGAGGATACCGTGCCTTTCACCCCACTGCTCCCACTGCCCCAAGTGACTGCGCCAACGTCCGCAACTCCGGCGTTGTTGACCAGCGGACTGATCACCACATAATTCCCATTCTCCAAAGCGACCACACCATAACTACCGACGCTGTCATCCGCGACCCTTCCAACCAACGAATTCGCCGCCGATATGACTCCCTTTACCCCGCTCGTTCCGCTGCCCCAAGTCACCGCGCCTGCATCGGCAATACTTTCATTGTCCCATCCGTGGCTATTTACCAAATAATTACCGTCGGAAAGAGCAATGATACCTGATTGCCCGGTGATTGTCGGATTTCCTATATCACTGTATTCCAAGTTGCCAATCAAGGAGTTTGTTACAGATACCAAACCAGTCACCCCCGTCGAGCCATTGCCCCATGTCACCGCACCGACGTTGCTGGCTGCTCCGTTGTCCCAGACAGGACTACATACCACATAATTTCCATTACTCAGGGGCGTCACGCCTCCAAAGCCGACCACATTGCTGTCAAAAGATGCATTGCCGACAAGGGAATTTGTCGCCGACACGTTTCCTTTTACTCCAGAGGTGGCGCTTCCCCATGTCACCGCTCCACGGGATCCGCTCCAACTGGTGCTGCAAATCACATAGTTTCCATTCTTCAAAACGGTCACGCAAGGGAACGTGCTAATCCTGTTTTGACCTACCTCATCAAAAAAGTTATCGCCGACCAACGAATTTACCGCCGATACCACACCTTTAACTCCTTGCGTGCCGCTGCCCCATGTTACCGCACCAGCATTCTCAGCCATCCCATTGTCCCAATCCCAGCTGTTGATCAAATAATTTCCACTGGGAAGCACTGTGATTTCGCCTGCCCCCACATGATCCTGTGAGGAACTGCCGATCAGGGAGTTTGCTCCTGAAACCACCCCCGTTATCCCAGTCGAACCGTTTAACCATGTCACGGCACCCGCATCTACGCGTGAACCATTGTCCCACTGATTGGAGTTTATCAAAAAATTGCCGTTGGTCAGGTCAATAATGGGGGCACCTCCCACAATGTCGTCTGCCGTGCCGCCGATCAGTGAGTTCGTGACGGAGATGACACCCTGTATTCCCGTCGTGCCGTTCCCCCAGGTCACGGCTCCTACATTCCTGATGCCACCAAGATCCCATTCCGCACTGCAAACAATGTAGTTTCCGTTACTGAGAATATAGGTGCCGCTGGCTCCCGTTCCAATTCGATCCTGCGCGGTAGTGCCTATCAGGGAATTGGCTGAAGAAATAACCCCGGATACCCCGCTTGCGGCGCTGCCCCACGTTACCGCTCCTACGGCGACAACGAGGCCGTCGCTCCAATTTGGACTGTTCACCACATAATTCCCGTTGCGCAGCACTTTGACGGTGTTGCCATAGTAAAGGTCATCCCCAACTCTATCACCCGCAATACTGCCGACCAGGGAATTGGACGCCGAAATGATACCTGACAATCCTGTGGTTCCACTGCACCATGTCACGGCACCGGTGCTGTTGAGTCCTCCGTTCTTCCAAGAGGGACTTTTCACCACAAAATTCCCATTGGGCAGAACGGTGATTCCATCATTGTAGCTTAGACCACTGCCCACTTTGTCGTTGGCGATGCTCCCAGTGAGTTTACTGATAGGGTTGAGCGTGTCCCCATCGTAAAGATAAACCGCCCCCACATCCGGGATGGGACCGGGGGCGTCGTACAAAGGATCGGTGACAACAAAATTGCCATTGGGAAGCACTGTCACGGAAACGCCGAAGTTGCCGCTCCCCTCCGGCCCGGTTAGATTGGTTTGAAAAGCCTGGGTCAGCGTCAGGCTGGCAAACACTGCAAGGCAAAAAACTGCCCAGACTCTGGATTGGGGGTTCATGGAGAAAATGGGGAAGGAATTGGAGGTGCCTTCCCGGGAGAAGAGTCAGCAATCCGTAAAATTAACAAAAAGCAATGCCAAAAGGAAATTCAGCCATCAAAGTCCTTCCACGCAGTGTTGATCAGAGTGGTCATGCGCTGGATTGCTTCCTCGGACATGAATTACCACCTCCGTCACCTAGCAATACACGCGAAGCGCAGGTGCTTGCGAATACCCCCCTCCCGCTCATGCAGCGTTGTTGCATCGGAGCGCATCTTGGCCCATGCAGGAGGGGTGAATGGATTTTCCCTACAGATGCAGCTGCCGGATCTCTGGCAGCAGGAGGCGGTGCGTGGCATCAAGGCCGGGCGGGATGTGATCGTGGAGGCGCCGACGGGGGCGGGGAAGACGTGGATTTTTGAGCTGCTGGTGGAGAGCGGGCATTTCAAGGGGCAGGTGGTTTACACGGTGCCGACCCGGGCCCTCGCGAACGACAAGCGGCTGGAGTGGCAGCGCAAGGGGTGGCGGGTGGGGATTGTGACGGGCGAAATTTCGGAGCAGGCCAATGCGCCGGTCATCGTGGCCACACTGGAAACGCAACGGGAGCGGCTGCTGCGCGGGGACGGGCCGAAGCTGCTGGTGGTGGATGAATACCAGATGCTGGCGGATCCGGTGCGGGGGATGGCCTATGAGATGGTGATCGCGCTGGCCCCTCTGGAGACGCGGCTGCTGCTGCTGAGCGGCAGTGTGGCCAATGCCAGGGACGTGGCGGCATGGCTGGCCCGGCTGGGGCGGACCCCGGAAGTGGTGCGGACGCGGGACCGGCCGGTGCCGCTGGAGGAGATGCCGGTGGAACTGCTGGAACGGCGGGCTCCGAAACAATTGACAGGGTATTGGCCGCGGCTGGCGGCGGAAGTGCTTCTGAGCGGGCTGGGGCCCCTCCTGATCTTCGCTCCGCACCGCCGGGATGCCGAAAAGATTGCGCGGCAGATTGCCGGGGCCCTGCCGGTGCCGGACCGGCTGAACCTGACCCGGGAGCAGGAGCAGGTGCTGGGAAAGGAGTCTTCTGCGATGGTGTCGGCGCGGGTGGCGTATCACCACAGCGGACTGTCCTATCAACAACGGGCGGGGATCATCGAACCGCTGGCCAAGGCGGGACAGCTGCGGGTGGTGGTGGCGACGATGGGCCTGGCGGCAGGGATCAATTTTTCGATGCGCTCGGTGATGGTCTCGGAAACGCGTTATTTTGACGGACAAATGGAACGTGATATCGCCCCGGATGAACTGCTGCAGATGTTTGGGCGGGCGGGGCGGCGCGGCATGGATGAGACTGGTTATGTGATTACCAGCAACCGCAGCCCGCGGCTGATGGACGGGAGTCCGCGGCACCTGAAGCGGTCGAATCAGGTGGACTGGCCCTCCCTGCTGCGGGTGATGAACCGGGCCGCCAAGGCCGGGCAATCGCCTTTTGCGGCAGCGGAACAGTTCTGTCAGGCTTTGTTTTCCCGGCAGCGGGTGGTGCTCGGATTCGAGGGGGAAGCCCCCGCCAAACCGGTGGCGGTGGAGGACCAGCGGCCGGGGCCGCGGCCCGGACGTGCCCTCGCGGAAACGGCCCGGCCGGACCAGCATACCCTGTTTGGCCTCGGGCCGACCCGGGTGGAGGTTTTCAATTCCAAGGGTGAATGGGAAGAGAAGCGGCGCGACCGGTTGGGAGAGGCTGCGCTGAAAGACGTATGGATGCACTTTGAGACCCACCTCGAGCGCGCGCTGGAAGTATGGTATTTCGTGAATGCCTCCTTCCAGACCGGACGGGTGTGCAAGCTGAAGCCAGGTCCGGGTAGCCGGGCGGGCGGCTATGGACGGGAACTGGCGCTGGCCATGGAAAAGGAACCCCGGCGGTATTTCCTGACAAAACAGGCGCGGACCCTGACTGGTCAGCCGGCCGGGGAGAGCTACTCCATGGACGAACTGGAAGCGCTGGTGCTGCCGGTGCTGGCGCCGCATCTGCTGGGAGGCCGGGTGGCCGGGCTGGTACAGCGGCAGGATATTCTGTCCGTGCATTTGGATTTTTCCCAGGTGTCCTGGCCGGTGTATCGGGACGGCCATGGGGTGCCGCTGATCGCGCCGGAAGAGCGCACGGTGGCCCTGCCACAGGAGGGTGATTTCACCAATGCGTCCGGCAGCAGCCAAAAGGCGGACAGCCAGACGGCGGTGTATGCGTGGCGGAAGCTGGGGCTGATCGAAGCCGATGGCACCCCCACGCGCCGGGGCATGGTTTTTTCCTGTTTCCAAGGCGGCGAAGGTCTGGCCATCGCCGCAGCTCTCGAAGATGAAAGTTATCCTCTGGATGAACTGGCGGTGCATCTGGCGAACCTGCGGGGCGGGCACCGGTTTTCCGGGGCGGATCCGGAAGGCGGCAGCGGGCGGCTGGCTTCGGTTTGCCTCCAGGTGTATGGCGCGGCCAATTATTCGGGATATCTGGAGGCGGGCCTGCCCTGCGGGTATGGGGAAGGCACCGCGGAAATGCTGACCGGTGCATCGCTGCATGGCGCCCCGGACGCGCCGGTGGGCACGGGAGATCTGGAGCGCGCCCTGACGGAATGGCTGAGCCTGCTCCGCCAAGTGAAACAAGCCCCGGAGCTGGAGTGGGACCGCTGGACACACTTCAAGGCGGCCTGCACGGCGGAACTGGCCCGGCGCCTCCCCCAGTTGCCCCCCCGGGATCTGCCTCCGCTGCCAGCCGTGCAATTGACCCATCAGACGGCCCATCATGTCCTGGGTTTCTGAATCCCACGCCTGCTTCCATGAACGATCCGATCCCCGTGACCTGTCCGAGTTGCTTCGAGGAATTTGAAGTGAT
>JAYUWQ010001005.1:0-6693 GCA_043753485.1 bacterium | reverse complement strand
CACTGACGGCGAGGCCGGCGGCGCTGGATTTTTTGAGGAAGGAACGACGGGTGGTCATGGCTGCGGGAGGTGTTCGATGGGTTGGGTTGGTGCCGGGTCCGGCGACGGGCGGGCAGATGGTTGATAAGAGCCCGGGAGCACAAACTTTCACCAGAAAAGGGGAGGCGCGAAAGGAGGAAATGGGAGAATTTCGCGAGGGGAAATTTCCCCCCGGGGAGCCCCAAGGGTGGAATCCGGACCGCTTTTTGTAACCGGAAAACCGGCGCAGCGACGTTCTACTTACAATGACCGGCTTCTCAATGGTCATCCCCCCATGATTACCTATCTTTTATTGTTTGCGGCCACCATGGCAATTTCGCTGATTGCCGGAGCGCGTGTGAAATCCAAGTTCCGGCAATGGAGCGCCTTCAACGCCACTTCCGGCATGACGGGAGCGCAGGCGGCTGAGCAGATTCTGCGGCAGGCCGGGATTCATGACGTGCCGGTAGTTCCCTACGAGGGGATGTTGTCGGACCACTATGATCCCGTGAATAAAAAACTGGCCCTCTCCGAAGGCGTGTATAACAGCCGGTCCGTGGCAGCCTTGGGCGTGGCGGCCCATGAAGCGGGTCATGCTCTGCAGCATGCCCAGGCCTACGCGCCGCTCGCCTGGCGGATGAGCGCGGTGAAGGTCACCAGTTTTGCCTCGGGAGCGATGATGTTCCTGCCAATTGTATTTTCCCTGATGGGTCTGCTCAAGCTGGGCCTGATGTTCATGGTGGTGGGCATGACGATCATCATGTTGTTCAATTTGATCACCCTCCCGGTGGAGTTCGATGCCAGCCGGCGGGCCAAGGCGTTGCTCTCCCGCAGCGGCATGATCCGGCCCGGAGAAGAGGAACGGGGCGTCAATGAGGTCCTCAATGCTGCCGGGCTGACGTATGTGGCCGCATTTGTGACCTCGCTGGCCTATCTTTTTTACTACCTCCTGCCGCTCCTGACGGGCCGCGAGGAGTGAGTCCCCACTTGGTGGTCGCAGGTTATTAGGATGGTACCTGCCCCACCCTGCCCGGTTTCAGCAAGGATGGTTGCTGGAGCCGGGTCTTTTTTTGCCGGAAAGTGGGTGCAGTGGCCTCCGGAAATGAGTTTTACCACAGAGGCGCGGAGCACGCAGAGGAATGACTGAGGAGAACGGGTCCGGCCAGCGGACGGGACCCCGGCGCGTCCTTTCCCCACGGAAAAGCCGGGCGGGAGAAGTCTCCGCGCCCGGCTGGGAAAGAGTCGGCCTGAACGGACGGCTTATTTGCCCTTCTTGGCGGGCTTTTCTTCTTTTTCCTCGTCTTCGTCTTCTTTTTCTTCCTTGGCGGCGAGGGACTTCATGCTGTCGAGGACCTTATTGATGTCTTTCTCGTGCTTTTTCACCATGTCGTCGGTGGCCCAGTAGATGAGGGTCATGGTGGTGTCCTCGGAGACCTGCAGGAAGATGAGACTGACGGAACAATCACCGTCCTTGTCCGTGCCTTTCCAGCCGATGGTGGCCATTTTCATGCCATTATGCTCACCGTCCACCTTGTGTTCGGTATCGGGTTTGAGTTTGACGCCTTCGCCGGTGAGGTAATCGATGCTCTCCTTGACGCTGTCTTCGATGGTTTCGGCGTTGTCGGTCTGCGCGTAGATTTCGATGGCTCCATCCGGGGAGACGGCGTCGACGGATTCGTCCTCATACGTAATTTCCCATTTCTCAGGGAGCTTGATGGAAAAGACGGCGTCTTCTTTCGGCAATTTGAATTCCTTGGCGAAGAGGGGCGACGTCAAAGCAGCCAGGGCGGTGATGGTGAGGAGGATTTTTTTCATGCTGGGTATCAGATAATAATGGGAGATGAGCCCCGCACGGAAAGCCCGGCGGAGCGCTGATACTTAAGCAGGTAACGTCCTTTTGAAAAGCAGTAATTCTAAATATTGCTGAAAATTATAGTCAACTACTCCCAAAGTGGAGCCGGATAGGCCCCGGAATCGACGATGGCCTGGAGGGCCTGCTGGACCCTTGGTTTGTCATCCTGATAAGTGACCCCGAACCACTGGGCCGCTGTGGGAAGCACGGCACAGGTAGCGGCTCCGGATTGAAGGAGGCGGTCCACCGCGAGCGGAATGTAGAATTCCGCCTGAGGATGGAGGAGGTGGGTGTGGAGAAATCCGGATAAGCCATCAGTGAATCCGGCGAAGACTTCGGGCGGAAAACCCCACATGTTCATGGAGACGGTTTCGTTGCCGGTGAGAGATCGCACGGGTTGGTCAGGTGGGCGATTCTCGGCCCCGGCGGGGGTTTGGTAGATGTCGGTCAGTTCCTCCACGGTGCGGAGCAGACCGTCCGGGGTGGTGGTGCACAAGCCGCGGGCGACCTTGCCGTGTTCGGAAAGGGTGCGGCGCAGTTCATACCCGCACATCGCGAGGGCCAGCGGTCCCTCCGGAGGCGTCGCTTGAAGGAAGGCCGCCATGGCGGCGAAGGCTTCGCGGCCATAGAAGTCGTCCGCATTGATAACGCAGAAGGGTTCATGGATTTCATGCCGCGCCGCGAGAACCGCGTGGCCGGTGCCCCAGGGTTTGGTGCGTCCGCCGGGGATAGTGAAGCCGTCGGGCAGATCGGCGATGTCCTGGTAGACCAGCGCCACCGGGAGATGCGGCTCCAGGCGGGAAACCACCCGCTCCCGGAAAACGGCTTCGCCTTCGCGCCGGATGATAAAAACGACGCGGCCGAATCCAGCGCGTTTGGCATCGAAGACGGAATAGTCGAGCAGGGTCTCGCCCTGCGGCCCCATGGAATCGGTTTGTTTCGACTGACCGCCGTAGCGGCTGCTCATACCGGCGGCAAGAACGAGGAGGGTGGGTGACATGAGGGGGAAAGGATGAAGGTTGGATTTTGGATTATGAAAGGGGAAAGGACAACGGCGCGGCCCGCCCGGCAGGCCATGGTGGGATTTTGTTGGCTATCGAAACTTGACAGGCCCGGCGGGGACGGCGGATGAACCCGGATGACGCCGCGCCATGTTCCCTGCCAGTGGTCCCCCGCCCCGGTGGCGGCAGCCTTGCTGTTGCTTCTGGGAACGACGGTGCTGTTTCTGCTCCTGCGCACCGCCCGTCCCGGACCGTTCCCGGCAGCGGTGGTGGCCACGATCGGTTATTCGGTGGAGGGACGGCCCATCCTTTGCCATGAGTTCGGGAACGGGGGTCCCACCATTTTGATCAAGGCCTCGATCCACGGGACGGAGGGCGCGGGCACGCCGTTGACGCAGCAGTTGATCGCCTGGCTGGAGGCGCATCCTGACACTTGGAAAAACTGCCGTATCCTCGTGATGCCGGTATCGAATCCCGATGGCTGGCACACGGGAGAGCGGTTTAATGCGCGGGGGGTGGACCTGAACCGGAATTTCCCGGCGGGGAACCGCGAGGACAAAGCACGTTTCGGCCGCACGGCGCTTTCCGAACCGGAAAGCGAGGCGCTGCATGACTACATCCTGCAGGAAATGCCGGATCTGATCGTGGCCATCCACCAGCCACTCGCCTGCGTAGACTACGACGGGCCCGCTCCCGCTCCAGCCCTCGCGGCGCGGCTGGCCGGGACCACGGGATTGCCGGTGAACAAACTGGGAGCCCGGCCCGGATCGCTGGGCGCCTGGTTTGGGGAAACCCTCGGGCGACCGATTGTGACTTTGGAGTTGCCCCGGACCCTGACTGATTTCCCCGATAAGTTATGGTCAGATTACGGTCCTGGTCTGGTGGATCTGGTTCTGAATCCCGCGGTGTGGGCTTCCACCGCAGGGGAGAGAATGGCCGGTCACTGAGGTCAAAATCAGCGGAAAAACGCGGATGGTACGATTCTTGACTTGACGTTCCATGAGATCAGGTCTCAATACCAACGCGACTGAGACCCGGTCGCAACACAACCGGGCGGCCACTGGTTCCCCCATCAGGGAAGCCGGGCCTCACGGTTTTCCTCCCCTGCCCCAACCTCCATCCCCTCCTATCCCATCGTGAAATCCTCCCTGCTGTCCGTCCTCCCTAAATCCCTCCTGTTGGGCCTGGCCCTCGTGTCCGGTGCCGCTGCCAGCGAGCGGCGGTTTGTCTACAACTACGAAGCCACCACCGCCCCGAAAGGTCTGCTGGAGCTGGAGCAGTGGTTCACCTTCAAGGATTACGACAGCCGGGAGCGTTATGAATTCCGCACCGAAATCGAGTATGGCGTGACCGATCGTTTCCAGTTGGGCCTGTATGTGTCGGACTGGCGCTACACCGATAACGATTCCGGCAAGGACAAGGCGGAATGGCGCACGGCGGGCATCGAAGCCATCTACAGCATGACCGATCCCAACAAGGACCTGATCGGCTCGGCCCTTTATGGCGAGGTGCTGCTGGGACCGGAGAAATTCGCCCTCGAAGGCAAACTGCTCCTGCAAAAGAACTTCGGCCCCCTGGCCCTGGTGTATAACTTTGTGCTGGAAGCCGAGTGGGAAGGGGAAAGCCTGAGCGCCCTCGATGAGCGGGTGGGCGTGATCGAGAACACCCTCGGCGCCAGCTGGCAGGTTTCCCCCTCATTTTTCGTCGGGGTGGAGGCGCTGCACGAGGTGGAATTCGCCGACTGGGAGGAAGCCGGGGATCACGTCTTCTACGCCGGTCCGAATGCCAGTTTCCGCAAGGGCCACTTCTTCGCCACCGCAGCGGGCCTGTTCCAGCTGGGTGATGTGGAAGGCGAACCCGACGCCCAGGTGCGTCTGATTCTGGGCCTCCATTTCTAACCAAAGGCCACGGGGCGGGCCGACGGCTCCCACCGCAACGGCCGTCCCCCGGAAAATGTCATGCAAAACCCACTCCACTGGCTGACTTTCACGGCCGAATGCCGGAAACCCCTTCCGGCACCCGGCAGGCTGCTCCTCGCCGCCCTTTTGGCTGCCTTGCCAGGGTGCGTCTCGCTGGAAACCGCGGCGCCCGTGGTGGGGCCGCCGGGTTCCGGCCCCCTGGCAGAAGGCCGGGCGCTGTATGTCGGCCGCTGCGCGAAGTGCCATGCCGTGGAGCCGGTGCACGATTACTCTGCCGCGGAGTGGGCGACGATCATGCCGGATATGGTGGAGCGGACCAAATTGTCTCCCCGGGAAACCGACGCGGTGACCGCCTACGTGGCCTCCGTGCTGCAATCCGCCGTCCGCTGAAAAGGGAAGGCGGCCCGGCCTTTAATTTCCGCGTTGGCGGTGCCGGGTTCCGCATTACTCTGAATATTTCGTATTATGCATAATATTTCGTGTTTTGCATGGCAAATTGAATTTGGCACGGAGGCCCAAAACTCCGCCAACAAATTCATGGGCATCCGGGGATGCCTCAGCTCAGGAAGCCGGAAAGATGGATTTTTCCAACAGAAATTGCCCCCAGCTTCATCCCTTCGGATCCCGGAACGCATACAGCCCGCGCAGAGCCGGTCTGCCGAGTGGTTTTGAGCCACGTTTGCGTTCTGTCCGGCTGCGCCCGGTGACGATGGTGCGGTGCTGGGCAAACCAGCCGTCAATAAAGGCCCGGCTGCCCAGGATCACGCCTTTGGTAAAGTGCTGCACCCGGCAGGTCAGGACCTCCCCCGCCAGCCGCCGCTCATTGGGCGTCGTCAGGCGTTCCCTCGTTTTTTCAGACACCCCGCGGCGCACTACCGTGCCATCCTCACGGGTCCGTACGGTTCCCTGTCCGCCGAGAATGGCCCGGTAAAAGACGAGGGCCCGGCGTTCCACGGCAGCCGGAAAAGCAGACCCGCCCCAAGGCTGTGCACCCGCCGCCGTTTCGCGTGGCCAGGCCATCTGCCCGATGATCCGCACCAGACCGCGGCGCGCCCGGGCCTTGCCCGCCATCGCTTCCGCAAAGCCGCTCCAGCGGTAGTCGGCGGGATCGGCAACCATGCCCGCCCGGACCGGATTCAAATCGATATAGGCAGCCATGGTCCGCAGGGCGCGTTCCTCTTCCTCCACGATCGTGGAGCTGAACCGGCTTTCCCACAGCCCGCCGTTACGCCCCGTTTTGCGGTTATACCACCGGGTGAAACGGAACTTCACGCACTTCACAAATTCACTGAGGGAAAACATCCGGGCAATCTGTTTTTGCCGCCATTCCTCAATCAGGGAGCCCAAGCCCGCCCGCTGCCAGAAGTCCAATTGCTTGCGCAGCAGGCCCATGGCCTCGGCCCCCAGCGCCCGTTCCAGTCGCGCCACCAGCACCTCCAAGGGCAGATCAAAGTCTGCCGGCCGGTGCGGCACGCGCACCAGGAGGTGGAAGTGATTGCTCATGATGCAGTGGGTGAGCACCTCGACCCCCAGCAAATCCTCATAAGCCCGGACCACCTTCAAGATAAACTCCTTGGCCTCGTCATCCAAGAGATACTTCCGGTCATAGATGCGGGAAACGACATGAAACACCCCGGCTTGGGAACCATCGAAGAGAAAAGGACGGGCAGCAGGCATGGCAGCAAAAGAATCGGAAAATGGGTGAACAGCAACCGTTTCCTTCGTAATTTGCGTGGCAACTTGTTTTTACAATTTTACCCGGGCATGCCCTGCTTTCTCAAGTGCATAGTTCCGTATTTATAACCACCACCGCAAATGATGATGCCCCGTTCAGATTTCAATGCCATCTTTCCCATATGTTTCTCTCAAACGGCAATATTGCTGTCAGATGGGTTTTTGGATT
>JAYUWQ010001004.1:0-6694 GCA_043753485.1 bacterium | reverse complement strand
GGGCCGGAGCGGATACCATTTACGACATGGCCCGGGATCCCGTGCGCTATCCGATGGAGACTATTCTCGCTGCGGCCGATTCGGCCTCCCTCCCGTCCCCCGGCCTGGACCGCCGTATGGCGTTGCAGGCTGCCGATTCTGCCGGACGGCACTGGGCCTTGCTGGGACTGCTGATCGCGGGACCGGAAACGGCCGTGCCACTGCTCGATGCCGTGCGTCCCCTCCTGCAGGACCCCTCGCCGTCAGTGCAGGTCAGTGCCGCGGAAGTGTTGGTCACGTGCGGCACGCCGGATGATCTGGCGACGGCTTTGACTACCCTGAAGCGTCTGGCTCCACCGGCGGTGCATGGTCCTCCGCTCACCCTGACGGTATTGGGCGTGCTGGAGTCCTTGGGTCCCAAGGCGGGGGATTTGACCTCCTTCCTGACCACGCTCGAGGTGAAATCTCCCGGATTCCCCGCCCGCTATAATTCTTATGTGCCGCGGATGGTCGAGGATCTGTTGAAACGTTAGCGCCGGACGGAAGGCAAATCATAATCCGGCGGGGCGGCGGAAATGTACCGCCACCAGCCCGAGCGTCACCAGCGAGCTGAGTGGCATCAGGATGGCGGCGAGGAGGGGATTCATGGCGCCGGAGAGGCAGATCACGGCGGCGACGGCATTGTATAGCAGTGCGAAGATGGCGGTGCGGCGGACGGCGCGGCGGCGGCGGCGGGCGGTATCCAGGAGATGGCCGACGAATCCGAGGCTGCGGCCGAGAAAGTAAAAATCGGCCCGGTTTTCCAGCACGCCTTTGTCCACGACCGGAGTGCCGGTACAGAAAGCCTCATCGAAGGCCAGACTGTCGTTGGCGCCGTCGCCCAGATAAAGAGTGTCGTTTTGGTCCAGTTCGCAGACGGCGGTGGCTTTTTGGGCGGGACTGAGATTTCCCAGGGCGCACTCGAGCGGGATGCCGGCTTTGTCAGCGAGGTGGGCCACTTTTTCGCTGCGGTCGCCGCTGAGGATGTGAAGCGTGTAACCTTGGCGGCGGAGGGCGGCCAAGGTATCCCGGGTCTCGGGGCGGATGGTGTCCTTGAAGCGGAATTCGGAGAGCAGGGTGCCGTTGCAGCGGAAGACGGCGTCGGCAGGATGGTTGGACCATGGGACCGAGGGAATTCCCGTGCGGTCGTGGGTGATGCCGTCCCACGCCGGGTGGCCCAGCGTCCAGATCTGTTGCCGGGCATCGGTATAGGTCAGGCCGCAGCCGGGGATTTCTTCGATGGCTGATTCCGGAGTCAGGTCCGGCGATCCGGCGTCCCCGCCTGGATGGGTTTTGATAGTGGAATCATTTTTGAAGGTTCTGACCGGACTCCGGTGATCCTGGGCGAGGGTTTCGGTGAGGCTGCGGCTGACGGGGTGGAGGCTGTCGCGGACCAGAGTGTGGAGGGCGTGGAGCGCTTCCGGGGTCAGTTTGGTGAGGGCCTCCGGATTGTCGAGGCGGGGGGATTCAAGGGTGAGGGTGCCGGTTTTGTCGAAGAGGATGTGGCGGACCTTGTGGAGGCGGGGCCAGAAGACAGGGCGGCGGATGAAGACCCCGATGCGCTCCATGGCTCCCGCCGCGAGGTCGTCGGCGAGGGGCAGGGCGACCCCCAGGGCACAGGGGCAGGAGACCACGAGGAGGGAAATCATGACCTGGAGGCCAGTGGCAACGTTGCCCGTGCTGATCCACCAGGCGATGCCGCCGAGGACGGCCAGGGCCAGGACGGTGACGATGTAGTAGCGCAGGACGCGGTCGAGCCAGGGGTGGCGGGCCTCGGTTTCGCGGGATTCGCGGAGGCGCCGGTAAAGCGAGGCGTCCCAGCTTTCCACCGCTTCGAGGTGGAGGGCGGTGCGGCCGATATTGAGGCTGCCGGAGAGGAGGCGTCCCCCGGCGGGGACATGGCGGGGATCGGCTTCGCCGCTGATGGATTCGAGGCTGACGCTGGCTTCCCCCTCAATGACACGGCTGGCCACGGGCACGATCTGACCGGGCGATAGCTGATAGGCCGTTCCGGGGACGAGGGATTCCAGCGGGAGGGGTTGGCCACCGAAATCCTGCACGGAGCCTGACAGAAGGGAACTGCCGAGGAGGCGCCCGCGGTTCCGTTCCACGGCGGAGAGTTGCAGGCGCCGGCCGGCCAGCATGAGGAAGGTGAAGACGGCGACGAAGTCGAAATAGATCAGGCTCTCGACCTGAAGGAGCCAGCCGGCCAGCGAACCCAGATAGGCCGCAACGATGCCGATGGCGATGGGCAGGTCCATGTGCAGGACGCCGGCGCGCAGGCTGTGCCATGCACGGTTGATGAAATAACTGCCGCCGGTGAGCACCGCGAGCGTGGCGCAGGTGGCAGCCGCCATGAGGAAGACGGGGGCGAGCGCGAAGCTGTCCTCCATGCCGAGATAACGGGGCAGGCTGAAGGCCATGGCATTCATGGCAAAGGCCCCACAGAGGCCCATGCGGCTGCTTTGGGCCTGACTGACGGGACCGGCGGCTTCGGCTGGCCCCAGCAGGTAGCCGAATTGGCGGGCTTCCTCGGCAAAGGCGGTGGGGTCGCCCCCGCCGGGTTTCCATTCGAGACGGATACGGCCGGGATGCGCACGGACGCGGGCGCGGAGGGCTCCGGGCTGGCGTTGGAAAAGCCGTTCCAATAACCAAACGCAGCCCACACAGGAAATGCCCTGCACGGCACAATCAAGGGTGGCGGCACCCTCTCCGGCGGCAGCTTCGGCAGCGGCGATGCGGGAGTCCATCCACGAGTGGTCGCGCTGATGAAAGGCGGCGTTCTTGATGGGCGGGGTGGTCTTGTTGCCCTTGAGGGTATAATAGCCGTTCAGGCCTGAATCCTGGATCAGATGGTGGACGAAGGCGCAGCCGCCGCAGCAGAAGGCGTCCCCGGCATCGGTGGGACGGAAGAGGGTGCGGCAATGCTGGCAGGCAGCCTCGCCGGGGACCGTGGATTCCGCTGCGGGATGGGTGGACATTTCAAGAGCCCCGGCAAAGCGGGCAGTTGGCGTCAGGGGCGGCGCCGGAGGCAGCGTCCGTGGCGGGTTGATTCCAGAGGCGGGCGACCACGAGCACCGCGCCCACGAGGGCCACGCTGCGCCTGACGCGGGCCATGGTCACGGGAGTGAGGCGGTGTTTCCAGACGTGGAACTGATGTTGGGCCAGCCAGAGCAGGGGGACGGTGCCGAGGGCAAAAGCGAGCATGAATTCGATGCCGCGCACGGCGGAGCCGCTGGCCAGGGCGATCGCGAGCATGAGGTAAAGCGGGCCGCAGGGGAGGAGCGGGGTGGCGAGGCCCAGGGCGAGAGCGCCGCGTTTGGCCGGAATGCGGCAGAGTTTCATCCGGGTGCGCGCCGTCCACATTTTGAAGAAGGCGGGGCGGGGGAGTTTTACGGTAAATCCGCAGGCCATGGCGATGAGCACCGCAGCGAGGAGCCAGGGCAGCACCATGGCGGGGGAATGAGTCAGGCCGGTGAGGGGCCATTTGCCGAGGGCTCCGGCGAGGGCTCCGAGGGAGGCGTAGGAGACGAGGCGGCCGATGTGATAGAGCGCGGCGGTAGTTTGTGGATCTTCCTCCTGGCCTTTGAGGGACATCAAACTGCACGCGATCGGGCCGCACATGCCGGCGCAGTGCAGGCTGGTCGCCAACCCGGCCACAAAAGCCCCGGCGGCGGTATGGATAGTGTCAGGACCCATGGACGGCAGGTGGGGGTGGAGCAATGACTTCCGGACTGTTTTGGATGGCAAACCAGGCGAACCAAATCCACACGCCGATGAAGGTGAGGTAAAACGCCAGCACCGGCAACCAGGGATGGCGTTGGATCAGGTTCAGCGATGTGGGCTTGGTTGAGTCTTCAGTGGTCATTCGGTTCAGCCTTTCATTTGTCGGGTCCGAGGAATTCGACTTCGCGTTTCAGGGGGGATCTGCCGTCGGTGGGAGTGGCGGTGATCGTGAATTTGAACGGACCGGTGTAGGTGGGGCGTTCAAGACTGAGCATCAGAGTTTGCTGGAGCTCCCCGCCGCCGGGAACGGTGAGAACATCGCCCAGGCCGGAAATGGTGAGGCCGGGGGGGGCGTTTTCGGTCGTGACCTGGAAGGTGGTGGGATCGTCGCCTTTGCTCAGGAGACGCAGGGCAAACTGGTTCCGGATGTGGCCGGGGTCGGCGATGTAGGGCATGCCGCGGAGGCGCACGATGCTCATTTCAAAACCATGCACCCGGGTGAGACCCCATGTCAGGACGCCGGCTCCGAGCAGCATCAGGGCGGTGTAAAGGATGATGCGGGGGCGGATGATGGTGCGTTTTTGCCCGGTGAGGCCCTTGTGGGAGTCATAGCGGATCAGGCCGCGGGGACGCTTCACCTTGTCCATGATATCATCGCAGGCGTCCACGCAGGCGGCGCAGCCGATGCATTCCATCTGCAGGCCATTGCGGATGTCGATGCTGGTGGGGCAGACCTGGACACAGCGGCGGCAGTCGATGCAGTCGCCATGGCCGGCTTCCGTCAGTTTGCCGCGGGGTTCGCCGCGGCCATAGTCGTAGCCGATGACCACGGTGTCGTCGTCGGTCAGGGCGGATTGGAGCCGCCCATATGGGCACATCACGATGCAGAATTGCTCCCGGAACCAACCAAAACAGAAGTAGAGGGCGGCGGCGTAGGCGGTGACGCCGGCGAAGATGGCCGCGTGCTGCATCGGCGACCCCTTCATATAGGCATAGAGCTGGGGCAGCGGGATGAAATAACTCAGCCCGACGTGGGCAATGCCGAGGGCACAGAGGGCGAAGAGGAGGTGCTTCATTCCCCGTTTGGCGAATTTGGCAGGACCCCACGGAGCGGCATCAAGCAGGCGCCGGGCGGGGGCATCGCCCTCGATCCAGCGTTCGATCCGGCGGAAAACATGGTCAAGGAAGACGGTGTAGGGACAGGCCCAGCCGCACCAGACGCGGCCCAGCAGGGAAGTGACATAAAAGAGACCGAACCCGACACCACTGACAACAAAGAACAGGAGCCAGACATCCTGCACGAGGAGAGTGAGTCCAAAGAGGTGGAACTTCCCGTGGGTGACGTCGAGCAATACGGCCGGGTGCCCATTGATCGGGATCCACGGCAGGAGGACGTAGATGGCAATGAGGAGGATGCCGACCAGACGCCGGGCAGTGGTGAAGCGGCCCTTTACATCGGAAGGGTGGGGGAAGAACCGGGACCCGTCAGGGTTGATCGTGGTGACGGAATCAAGGTTCGGGCGTTTGATGGAGGGGGGCACGGGGGGGATTAGTTGGCGGCCACCGGAGGAGTATGGTAGCTCATGACGAAGGCGGAGACCTTGGCAATCTCCGAGGGGGAGAGCACGGCCTCCCATGGCGGCATCTGGATCGCCTGCGTTTTGTCCGGGGAACCTTTGCTCACCATACGGAACACGTCCATCGGTTGGTTGCCGTATTTCCACTCCTGATCGTTTAGGGCGAGGCCGGGAAGGGGCGCCCCGCCGAGTTTGGCGCTGAGGTCAGCGGCATGGCAGGCGGAGCAGATGCGGGTGTAGATGGCCTGGCCTTCGTTTTTGATGACCGCATCCTGACTCCAGGTCCAGAGGACTTTGTTGTCGAGGGTGGCGAGCATTTTCTCCAATTCCTTGTTTTTCACATCCTGGATTGCCTTCAGTTCCGTGGTGACACGGTCGTGGTCATTGCTGAAAAAGCCGCCCTGATAGTAGAGTGTCCAATAGAGGACAAACCAGACGATGGCGAAGTAAAAGGTCATCAACCACCAGTTGGGGAGGCGTTGGTCGAATTCCTGAATACCATCGAAGACATGGGTGCGCAGGACGGGTTCATCGCCGGCCGGCCTGGCTGCTGGGGTGGGCGTGGATGGGGTGGAATCACTCATGGCGGGAAGAAGCGGGTTCGGAGTCGTCCTCCAAGGGGAGGTGGCTGAGGTGGTCGACCTTGTCCTTCTTCATCCGCAGAGCGCGGATGAAGAAGAAGGCAAAGACCGCGAGCGTCACGGCGAAGGTCGCTATCACCAGAACATTTTGGAACTCGGAGGGTTGGAGGCGGCGGAGCATGGTCGTGGCGTGGTTCAGGGGTTGACGCTCAGAGGATGACGGTTGGCATCCGGCAGGGAGGGCTTGAGCAGCGGCCGGTCGATGGCAGGCAGCGGGGCCGGGGGCGGGCCGCCGGCTTCCTCGTAGGTGCCCAGCTTCTTCAGATAGGCAATGATGGCGATGATCTCCCGGTCGGGTTCAACGGTGCGGCCCTGGTCGTGGAGCACTTTGCTGATGCCGATGGCCTGGGCCCGGGCCTGATCCTTGATTTCGTCGGCACTGAGAGCAGGCCAGGGCACCCCGATACTGCGCTGGGCGGCGATACGCCTGGGCAGGGAGTCGATGTCGGTCTTTTTATCAAAAAGCCATGGATAGGCAGGCATGTTGGAGCCGGGGGAGGTGGCGCGCGGATCCATCATGTGCAGGACGTGCCAGAGGGCATCGCGCTTCTCGCCTTCGCGGGCCAGATCGGGACCGGTGCGCTTGGAGCCCCACTGATGGGGGTGGTCATAGAGCGACTCGCCGAGGTGGCTGTAATCGTCGGCCACCCCCGGGCGGCCATAACGCAGCACGTCCGGGACCAGCATGCGGATCTGCTGGGAGTGGCAGTTGTAGCAGCCTTCACTGACATA
>JAYUWQ010001003.1:0-2665 GCA_043753485.1 bacterium | reverse complement strand
TCCCGGGAGTGGCGATGCCTTTTTCGGAGTGCGGGATGGCTCAAAATTGCTGCAGATCCACGATGGAGAGTTGTTGGTGTTTTATTTCGAAACCGGGCCGGTGCCACCACTGCATTGGAAGATCAGGATGCCGCATGCGCCGGAACAAATGAGGGAGCAGGAGCTGGCGCTGCGCACCCTGGCCAAGGGCGAACTTTCGCTTTTGATGTATGCCCCGCTGGTCAATCCTCTGAACCACAAGGTCGTCGGGCCGGATCGCGAACGCCCCAAGGCAATCCTCCGGGTGCAGCGCTGGGAAGGCACCGAAGCGGAAGTGTGGATCGAGACTGGAATCGAGTCATACCTTTCCAGTGATGTGTTTGCGGATTTGCACGTGCCGGGTGATCCCCCACAGCTATTGTCCGCGGCTCAGCCCCATCCTTGGTGGGTGGTGGCCTCTGAGCCTCTCCCGGATGCAACAGATCCCACGAAGATTCCCCTGCGGAAAGCTCTGGTGAAGGAACTGACCGGGGAGGAGAAAACCCAGTTTGCCTCCTCAATAAAGGAGTCCGCCGATGGCAGTGCAATTCCCGAACTGGGGGCTGAGGAGGATGATATTCGAAAGTCGGTCTCGACTTTTGTTTTTGCGCATCACGCCGCCGCCTCGGAAGGCCGGTTGCAGGATGTGGTGAATGACTACGCCAACCAAGTGGATCATTTCAAGAACGGCCTGGTGGGGCGCGATTTTATTTTGAAGGATGAAGTCGAATATCATCAGAAATACAAGTTCGTCCGGGAAGTGGTGCAAAGTGCCCTGAAGGTAAAGCGGCTGGACGCCGGCAAGGTGGAGGTGAGCTATCTGATGGCCAATGAATGGCAGCGGCTCGCGGACAATGTAGCCGGGGGTGCTGTGTTCCGGATTGTGCTCACCCTCGAAGAACAATCCAACGGCTGGAAGATCATCCGGCACCGTGCCGACAAACAGAACTGACTTTCCTCACTGCCATGTTTTTTGGTCTGATCCGCTCCCATAAACCCATCATCCACGAACACTGGTTTGTGCCCTTGAAGGATTTTGTGAGCAACACCGAGGAATTTTATCAGGCGATGGAGGCGGAGGTGAAGGGCCGTCGGATGCCTGAACTGACGGTGGAACGGATTACCTTCAGTGAGGGCGGTTGGGTTTCTGGAAACCGTGCCTATCTGCGGATGAGGCGTGAACGGGTGGTGTTCGATCTTTGTTCAGCGGCGTTCGGCACGGGGTGGTGGTTTTCGCTGCGGGTCGCGACACTCCCCCGCGTGCTCTACGGCTGGGAGGTAGTGCTGGCGGCTTTGGGCATGGCCGGGTTTGCTGGCCTCTACTGGCAGTTGTTTGGATTGGCCACAGGAGCCATCGCGTTCGGGGCCTCGGCGCTTGGTTTGCTGCTGGTTTTTCTCATGGCCCGGAAGTGGGCCAGTCTGGATGAATTTGTCGTCTGTCTCCCGGTGGTGGGAGCCTTGTATGAGGCCTTCTTCCGCAAGGATACCTACTACCGCCTGGATCAGCGATTGGTGACAGCTCATCTGATTGATTTGATCACCCGGGAAAAAGTGACAGAGTTTTGTGTGGGCGGAGGACTCGAATCCCCTGAGTTCGTCGAGGTGTATTTCCCGGATCAAATCCTCACCCGGAAGGAGCTGTCCAAATATCTCCCTACTTCCCTGGAATAATCGGAATGGATCTTTACGGGCAACTGACTGAAAACTTCCACCGCTGGGCGCAGCGGGGGCAGGGGCATTTGCTGTCTGCGTATCCTGTGGAATTGGAGCCACCCTTTGTCCCCTTTCCGGGGCACCGGGTGAAGTTTGACCGGCCACCCGATGAGGGGGCGAAACCCACCTTTGTCTCGTGGTTGGCAGATCGGATGTTCAAGGCTTTGCAGCCTCCAGTGGAAGCTGCCGTTCTCGACGAGCTTGCCGGGGACGGACCGGAACCGGCCCCGTTTGAGGGTGATGAAGCCCCTTTGGTGACGATGCGGCTTTTACTCCCGCAGGAGATGAGCCTGAAGGCCGAGGAGATGGTCGTCTTTTTGGCGTCAGTCTCGGAGGCGGCTTTTCCGATCACCTTGGAGCTGGTTGGTTTGGAGGGACAGAGTTCCCTGCAACTGGCGGTTCATGTGGATGATTTTGAAGCGGTCGCCGCTCAAGTGAAATCCCATTTTCCGGAAGTGATCGTTCAAGCTGCCGATGAAGATTTGGAAGAGGCGTGGGGTTACCCCGGTGATGGACTGGAGCGGGTCACGGTGGAGTTTGGATTGTCACGCCCCTTCATGTGGCCCCTCGCGGATTCCGGAAAGGCCGATTTATTTGTAGGCCTCACCGGCGCGTTGTCCACTTTAGTGGAAGCGGAGGCAGGAGTATATCAGGTGACGTTTACCCCCATGACTGCGCCATGGGCGGAACAGGCGGTGGCTGCCCTGATCAGACCGGATGGAACGCCCTTTTTTGAAAATACCAAAGAACTGGTGAAGGCCGCGCAGCAGAAGCTTTCCCAGCCACTTTATGGAGTGATGGTTCGTCTGGCAGCCCGGGCCCCGGAATTGGATCGGGCATGGAAAATTGTCCGGCGGATGGCGGCTCCCCTGCGACTCTTTTCGAGTCAGGCCGGCAACGCCCTGATGCCGCTCCCGAACGATGGCTACGACGA
>JAYUWQ010001002.1:0-2666 GCA_043753485.1 bacterium | reverse complement strand
CGATTTATTCGATCTGCTGGGCCTGGAGGCCGGGAAGCAGGAACAATTGACGAAGTTGCTGGTGGACCGTGCCGGGGCCGGGATGGATCTGGGATTTTCCATGATGGGAGGCGAAAAAATCTCCGATGAGGAAAGGAAAAAACAGACCGAGGCGATGGCGGCAGCGACGGCGGAATCGGATAAGGCCCTGAAGGAGTTGCTGGGCGATGACTACGCCAAATTCGACAGTTTCGAGAAGTCCCAGCCGGAACGCATGCAGATCAACAACTTGAACGGCCTGCTGAAGGACAAGGGAATCGCACTGTCGGAGGAAGCGGAGTCGAAGCTGATGGATACCATGTTCAAGGAGCGGACCAATTTTAAATACGACGTGGATTTGTCCGATCAAAAGACGATGGATCCGGGAAAATTCACTGCGGAGAATTTATCGCGTTTCCAGGAACAGCAGGCAGTGTTGCGGGGACAGATTCTTTCCAGGGTGGAGCCGATTCTGACGCCGGATCAGCTGGAGGTTTTCCGCAAAAGCCAGGAGCAACAGGCGGCGATGGAGAAGATGGGCATGGAAATGGCGCAGAAGATGATGGGAGGGAAAAAGCCGGAATGAGCGGGCGCCGGTCCGGAGAATTCCCTGGAACGGGCAGCAAAAACCCGTCGCGGCGCACGCTAATGCGGTATATTCGGCAGCTGGCAGGCGTCTTTGGACTGTCCCCGATTCTTTTCCCCTGCGGTTCCCCCCACTTTTGCTGATGCCTCTGCTGCCAGACTATTTCCAATTTGCTGCGCCAAACTGGCTCTGGCTGTTGCTCCTGCTTCCAGTGCTGGCCGTTTTGCGGGCACGGGCAGGACGGCTTTCCGCCGTGAAATTCTCCTCGGTGTCCCTGCTGCGTGGGTTGGGATCCCCTCTCCGGCGGGCGATGGGCGGGTTGACGGTGGGGCTGACCCTGCTGAGTCTGGGATTTGGCATTCTCGCGATGGCCCGGCCGCAGCAACTCCGGACGGAGGAAACCATTGAGGAAAGCGGCGTGGAAATCTTTCTGTCGCTCGACCTTTCGCTGAGCATGTCGATCCGGGACATGTCGATCGGCAATCAAAAGGTGGACCGCCTCACCGTGGCCAAGAAAGTAGTGCGCGATTTTATCCGCAGCCGTACCAGTGACCGCATCGGGTTTGTGGTCTTCTCCGGGCGTCCCTACCTCGCTTCGCCGCTGACCCTGGATCAGGATTGGCTGATGGGTACTCTGGACCGGATCGGCTTCAACCAGACCAAGGACATGGGCACGGCCATCGGGTCGTCTCTCGCCACGGCATCCAAACGGCTCACCAGCCGCGATTCCAAATCAAAAATCATCATCCTGATCACCGACGGGGCGAACAACTCCGGCAAGATCAGCCCCAAGGACGCAGCCAAGCTGGCGAAGACCCTCGGAATCAAAATCTATGCGGTGGGCATCGGCACGCCTGGTTATCATCAGGTGCCGGTGCCGACGCCGGATGGGCAATATGTCGGCGTTCGCGATGAATTCGACGAAGAAACCCTGAAGGCGGTAGCCAGCACCACCGGAGGCCGGTTCTACCCGGCACGGGATGCCGAGGCTCTGGCCAAAATTTTTGCCGAGATCGACCGTCTGGAAAAAACCAAACTGAATGTGCGGCGGAACACTCTGATTGATGAACTGTATCAATGGCCGCTCACCGCCGCGGCGGCCTGCGCGCTGCTGGCCGTGGTGTTGGGCCAAACCCTGCTGCGGAGGAATCCGTGAGAAATTACCCCATGCTTTCCCATAATCCGATTACTGCCTGCTGACTACCCCCATGTCCTTTGCCTATCCCATCGTCCTGCTGGCCCTGCTGCTGCTGCCTCTTTTGGCAGGGTTGAAGGTGTGGGGGGATCTGCGGTCGCGGAAGGCCGCCGCACGGGTGGCTTCACCCCGGTTGATGCCTGAACTGCTGGTGTCCCGCGGGCGGCGGCAGGGGTGGTTGGTATTATTGTTGGAACTGGGGGCGCTGGCTTGTTTCATCGTGGCGCTGGCGCGGCCGCAGTATGGATTTCTGGAGGAGGAAACCGGCGCCGGGGGCCGTAGTTTGATTGTGGCCATTGATACCTCGCGTTCCATGCTGACGGATGACTTGAAGCCCAACCGCCTGACCCGCACCCAGCTGGCAGCCGCGGATCTGGTGAAGCGGCTGCGGGGAGACCGGATCGGGCTGATGCCGTTCGCCGGCACCGCTTTTATGTATGCGCCCATCACGCCTGACATTGATGCCCTGATGGAAAGTATCGACTCCCTCGACACCGAAATTATCCCGCGGGGCGGCTCGAATCTGGCGCGTCCGATCGAGCTGGCGCTGGAAACTTTTGCCAAGGCGGATGCGACGGGGCAGCAGGTGCTGATCCTGTTCAGCGATGGGGAAAATCTGGAAGGCACCACCCTGGCCGCCGCGCAGAAGGCGAAGGAGCAGAAGCTGACCATCATCACGATCGGGGTGGGCACGCCGAATGGCGGATTGATTCCGGATGCGGAATCGCCAGGAGGTTTTTATCGGGACCGCGAAAACAAACCCGTGGTCTCGCGGCTCCAGCGGGACGTATTGATTTCCATCGCCAACACCACCGGGGGACTATATCTGCCTTTGGATGAAAACGGCGTGAATGACCGCCGGATTGA
>JAYUWQ010001001.1:0-2667 GCA_043753485.1 bacterium | reverse complement strand
CAGCCAGATCCAGTTGATATCCGGTCGGCACCTGGGCCTGGTAGGTCTGGGCACGGGTGGTGTGGTCGTGCAAATTCGGCGGGCGCATTTTCAGCAATCCGGCGCTGCCATCCATGGACAGGTATTCCATCCACTCGAGACGCTGGCGGATCCATTCCTTGAAGAAGAGGACTTCACTTTGATAGGTGGTGCGGAGGGCCCAGCCGTTGGCGTTGGGCCAATTGTAAATGCCGAGAGTTGGGTTCTTCGCAAAATGACGGGAAGCAGGGGTGTCGAAGTCCAAACCGGTGGCGGGTGCGGTGGCCGTCCGGGAAGTGTTGCGGACGTCCCGCGTATCCCCGTTGCGCAGTTGGGAGGAAAAATCATCGATCTGACGGTGTACATTGGCCGTGCTCAGGGCGGAGCGGCGGGCCTTCCAGAAGCGGTCCCACTGCTCGCGCACATAACCGGGATCCTGCAGGAGCCGTGGCCAGTAGGGGATGTCGCCGCCTCCGAGGTGGGCGTAATACCAGCCGGCGGGATTCTCTCCCGCGAGGTAGTTCGAGTTGCCGGCCGCCAGATTGTAATCCCACGTTGGCAGCGCGGTGATCTTGCCGGCCCTCGTCTTGTGGAAGTAGGTGGAAATCCGGTAACCATCGATCTGTTTGAAGGCCTCCACCCACAACAGGTTGTCCGCGAAGGAACCGGTGTCCGCATATTTGCGGTAACCATTCACGGGGTCCTGCCACGTGGCCGCATTCATCAGGGCGGTGTCAAAGGCTTGGACGTGGGCATCCAGCCAGTTTCTCTGAGATGTGTTATAAAGATTGGGGTCGATCACCTCCCAATTCTGGCTCCCCCACGGGCCACTGGAGGTGGTGTCGATGATTTGCGCCTGGGGCGGTTTGTCCTTTTTCCACACATATCCGCCGGTGATGAGGGCGGGGTCGGTGACCTCGGCATTGATCTTTTCCACGTCCACGCGGTCGGAGCTCTGTTTGATCTTTTCCACCAGCAGGTAGATCCCCCGGTAGTCCGCATAGCTCATGGTATCGGTCCCCTGATTGAAGAAAACCTCCACAAAACGGCTGCGCATTCCGGCGCCCTGTCCGGCCCATTGATACATGGTGTTATAAACCACCGCGTTGCGGATCAGGGTTTCCTCATTGTAGGGACTGTAGAGCACCCAGTCGGAATCCGCGGGCATTCCCAGCATGGGGAGGTCCTTGTCGGTGTCATCGTTTTTCCACCATTCGAGGGCGTAGGGTCGCTGGGGGAAACCGGAGGAGCTTTGACCGCGCACATGGGTGCCGGCGCTGTTGGAAATGGCCGGCACGTCCCCCAGGCTGGCCCGGCCCGGGGTGCTGCCCCGCGCGGGATCAAACAACATGCCGTGGGTATAACGATAGGGCCGCAGCGCGTTGGGGTCGGTGCTGCTGTCCACATTGACGCCGAAGCTGTCCAGCATCAGGACGGGGAGGTTGGACTGGAACGCTTGGCCGGTGTTGCGGTAGTTGGTCAGATCCGCATTCCGGTAAACCAGCCCGAGGGTGGCGAATGGCCCCGGAATCTGACCGGTCGCAAAGACTTTGGCCCGGATCATCAGGCTCCGGCTGGTCACGGCGATGGGAGTGGTATAAACGGGGCTGGTTTCGACCGGGGTGGACCCGTTGGTGGTGTAACGCACCACGGTTCCGGGCGTGGTGGGCGGTTGAATCACCACCGTTTGATTCGTGCCGATGAAACCGCTGGTGAGGGGCACTCCGGCGCTGGTGGTGAAAACGGGCAATTCCTGGATGACGCTGGTGCCCCGGGTGATCGTGATCGCCGTATTGGGAACCACAGTGTTACCCCGGCCGGGGGAGGGCGCACTGAGATAGTTGAGCGGTTCGGCAAAGGACTTGAATCCGCTGGGAATGTCATCGTACTGCGCCCCATACGTCACCTGATGGGCGATGGTGCCGTCCGGCTTGACCAGAGCGATCCAGCCGCTTTCCCCTGGCAGGGTAAAGTTGGTGTGGGCATGGGCGGCGTTGGTCCGGTTTTTGCCGGAGGCGAAGACGTAGGTGAAGCCGTTGGCGCTGAGGCTGAGGGCGGGGAAGGGCCACTTCTGCAAATTCAGCGGATCATTGGTGAGGAACCAGCCGCTCATGGTCTGGGCGATGGGCTGGCCGTTGTAGATTTCAATCCAGTCCGGGTGATCCCCGTCGTCGTCCTCCAGACCATCGTTATTGCGGGCGAGAAACTCCCAGATCACCGGGCCATTGGTGACCAAGGGGTTCTGGGGGACGGTGGTCACCAGCAGATTGTCGATGGAGACATCCTGACCTGCGGTGCTGGTGCGGGTGGAAAAAGCGAAACGGTCATTGGGGGCGGGACCGAAACCCGGAGTGGCCAGATTCTCGAAGATCGTGATTCCATTCCACGTGAGGTCCAGCCCCTGGGCATCCCAGTGGACCACCACGGGCCGGAAGACCGCCGGAGTGGCCGAGGTGTCGTCGATCAGGAAGGCTCCCGGGAGGGCTGACGCCGGGAACAGGCCAATCCGCGACGCATTTGCATAGACCTCGATGGCGCGTTCCTCGCCGCCGTTGTCTTTGGTGTCCCACCCGATGGTAAGCCCGTAAGCCATGCCGCTGAAGCCGGTTTCACCAGTGCCGGTATTGCTGGGGATGGTCCCGAAATTCA
>JAYUWQ010001000.1:0-2670 GCA_043753485.1 bacterium | reverse complement strand
GAGTTCGATGACAGCTTCTACATCTTCTACGTCGAAGCCAAGATCCCCGGCAAAATGAAACCGGATGAGGAAGTGCAGGCGGAACTGGAAAAGCGGGTCTTGATGGAGAAAAAGAAAAAGGCCTACGAGGAATGGATCACGCAGTTGAAGCGCAAGGCGACGATCCGTTATTCCACCAACTGAGTCCGTGGCGAAACCGGTCATCGGGATCACCTTGGGCGACGCCGCCGGGATCGGGCCGGAGGTCACCCGTGCGGCCCTGGCCAGCGGGAAACTTTCGGAGGATTTTGATTACCGCCGGATCGGATGCTGCCAGGAAGGGGTGCCGGGCCGACCGGACGAAGCCACCGCCCGCGCCGCCATCGCCGCGCTGGAGGAGTCGGTGGAACTGCTGAAAACCGGGGAGATCGCCGCCGTGGTGACCGCCCCGATCAGCAAGGACCATCTGGCGGGTTATGGGTTCGATTTCCCGGGCCAGACCGAGTTTTACGCGGCGCGCTTTCATTGTCGCGACTATGAAATGTGCCTGACCGGCCCGCATCTCACGGTGGGCCTGGTCACGATCCATGAACCGCTCCGCAACGTACCGGACCTGCTGACCACGGAGGAGATCGTGCGGCACGGGAAGTTGCTGGCAGCCTTTTGCCGGCAACGCGGGAAGGCCTCGCCGAGGATTGCGGTGGCGGGATTGAATCCCCACGCCGGAGAGCGGGGGAGGATGGGGACAGAGGAAATGACCATCATCCAGCCCGCTGTGGATGCGCTGAATCTGGCAGGGGAGGGAGCATCGTTCCATGGGCCGCTCCCTCCGGATACTTTGTTTTACCACGCGGCACGCGGGCAGTATGACGCGGTGCTGTGCATGTATCATGACCAGGGATTGATTCCCCTGAAGTTGCTGGATTTTGACGGGGCGGTGAATCTGACGCTGGGCCTGCCGGTGGTGCGGACCAGTCCGGATCACGGCACCGCGTTTGATATTGCCGGGAAAGGGATCGCCAGCCCGGCCAGCATGATCGCAGCCATCAACCTCGCCGGGGAACTGGTGCGGGGCAAATCCGGGGGTTAGGGGTTTCAGGAACAATAGGCAGCTGCCCCAGGGCGGATTGGCCCAAAAAAGCCGGTGCTCCTTGCGGGGCACCGGCTGGGTTGGGGTTGATTGGGCAGCGCGCTTATTTGGCGCCTTTGACGATTTCGAGGAGTTCGACTTCGAAGGTGAGCACGGCATTCGGCCCGATGTCGCCACCGGCGCCGCGTTCGCCGTAAGCGAGTTCGGATGGGAGGACAAATTTGTACTTGGAGCCGACCGTCATAAGTTGGAGGCCTTCGGTCCAGCCTTTGATCACGCCATCGAGAGGGAAAGTGGCCGGGTCGTTGCGTTCCACGGAGCTATCGAAGACTTTTCCGTCCAGCAAAGTGCCATGGTAGTGGACTTTCACGGTATCGGTGGCCTTGGGCTTTTCGCCGGCGCCTTCCTTCATCACCGAATACTGGAGACCGCTGGCGGTGGTTTTCACGCCCTCGGCTTTGGCATTCTTTTCGAGGAAGGCTTTGCCTTCTTCGATATTTTTCTTGGCGCCTTCGCCAGCCTTGGCCTGGGTCTTGGCCTGCATTTCGGTCTGCAGTTTGGTCATGATCTCCTGGGCTTCCGCCGGGGCGATTTTTGAACCGGTGCCTTTCAGCACGTCGGTCAGCCCGGCGACGAGGCTGTCGAGATTGATGTCAATACCCTGGCTTTTCAGGTTACTGGCGATGTTGGTGCCGATAATGTAGCTGGCGGGGTCGGCCGGCGGGGCGGCCTTATCTTGGGCACCAGCGACGCCAGCCATGGCGAGACCGGCTGCGGAGAGGAGGATTTTGCGCATAGGCGGCGAGGGTAAACCGTCGCACGACTCCGTCAAAGGCTTTCCAACCGGATTTTCCCGGGGCCCGGGTGATGGAAAAAGCCGCCCAAATCCCGGATCCATCCGGAGGTCCAGTCCCGGATTTCCGCCGATACGGATGGAAATCAGCTGGTCCAATCCGGCGGTAACCCTTAGAAGAAAACCCCATGCGTCCTTTGTTTCCCTTTCTGACTTTTGCCCTGCTGGTGCTGGGCAGCGTGGCCACGCCTGCGCTGGCCAAACCCAACGTGCTGATGATTTGTGTCGATGACCTGAAGCCGCTGCTGGGTTGTTATGGCGACAAAACCATCAAGTCCCCCAACATCGACCGCCTGGCCACACGGGGCGTGGTTTTTGACCGGGCTTACTGCAATCAGGCGGTTTGCGCGCCGTCCCGGAATACCCTCATGACCGGGGTCCGGCCCTCCACCCTCGGTATTTACGATCTGGGCACCCATTTCCGCAAGGCGGTCCCCGATGCCATCACGCTGACCCAGCACTTCAAGCAACAGGGCTGGAAAACGGAAGGCTTGGGAAAAATCCTGCACGTGGGCCATGGCAACCGCGAGGATGCCGCCTCGTGGAGCGTGCCCCACTGGCCGGCAAAATCGATCCACTACGCCTTGCCGGAAAGCCGGGCGGCGGGCGGCCTGACCCGCGAGGAAGCCCTGTTTGATAACAAATCCGCCCAGGGTCTTCCCCGCGGGGCAGCCTTTGAATCGGCCGAAGTGCCGGACACTGCTTATGGGGATGGCCAGCTCGCGGAGGAAGCCATCCGCCGCCTCCA
>JAYUWQ010000999.1:0-6719 GCA_043753485.1 bacterium | reverse complement strand
CATTGTTTCCAGGGGTGGTTCCATCATGGCCAAATGGTGCCTCTCGCATCACAAGGAAAGCTTCCTCTACACCCACTGGGACGACATCTGCGCCGCCTACGATGTCAGCTTCTCCATCGGCGACGGCCTCCGCCCCGGCTCCATCGCGGACGCCAACGACAAAGCCCAGTTCGGCGAACTCGAAGTCCAGGGCGAACTCACCACCCGCGCCTGGGCCAAAGGTTGTCAGGTCATGAACGAAGGCCCCGGCCACGTCCCGATGCACATGATCGAGGAAAACATGGCCAAACAACTCGAATGGTGCCACGAGGCCCCCTTCTACACTCTCGGGCCCCTGACCACAGACATCGCCCCCGGCTACGACCACATCACCAGCGGCATCGGAGCCGCCATGATCGGTTGGTACGGCTGCGCCATGCTCTGTTATGTCACTCCCAAGGAACACCTCGGCCTGCCCAACAAGGACGACGTGAAAGTCGGCGTCATCACCTACAAACTCGCCGCCCACGCCGCCGACCTTGCCAAAGGCCACCCCGGCGCCCAATACCGCGACAACGCCCTCAGCAAAGCCCGTTTCGAATTCCGCTGGGAAGATCAGTTCAACCTCGGCCTCGACCCCGAAACCGCCCGTTCCTTCCACGACGAAACCCTCCCCCAGGACGGAGCCAAATCCGCCCACTTCTGCAGCATGTGCGGCCCCCACTTCTGCTCCATGAAAATCAGCGAGGACGTCCGCCAATACGCCGCCGAACAAGGCATCGCCGAGGAAGACGCCCTGCAAAAAGGCATGGAGGAAAAAAGCCGGGAATTCGTCGAAAGCGGCGCGGAGGTCTATCAGCCCGCCTGACGCTCACCGGCTGGAAAAATAGGTCCTATAAGACCTATACGTCCTATAGGACCTATTTTCTGCCCGCTAACCACCAGCCTTCAGCCCCCACCCGCCATGCCACCAGAGGACCGCCCCCCACCCAACAGCGGCTTCCTCTCGAAAACCGGCAACTACCGGCAACTCCTCTCCTACCGGAAATCCGAAATCATCTACGATTTCACCTTCCGCTTTTGCCAAAAGTTCCTCCACCGTGGCGACCGCACCATTGACCAAATGGTCCAAGCCGCCCGCTCCGGAAAACAGAACATCGCGGAGGGTTCCAAAGCCGCCAAAACCTCCACCAAAACCGAACTCACCCTCACCAACGTCGCCCGCGCCAGCCTGGAGGAACTGCTCGTTGACTACCAGGATTTCCTCCGTGTCCGCGATCTCCCCGTCTGGTCCAAAGATTCTCCGGAGGCCGTCTACGTCCGCAAGCTCGGCAAAACTCCTGACGAGACCTTCGAAACCTACCGTCCCTTTTTCGAAGACCGCCCCGCCGCCGTCCTCGCCAACATTGCTCTCTGCCTCATCCACCAAGCCAATTACCTCCTCGACCAGCAAATCCGCCGCCTTGAAAAAGACTTCGTCGAAAACGGCGGCATCCGTGAGCAGATGACCCGCGCCCGCCTGAACCACCGGGGCTGGCAGAAAAACCAACCGCCCCCTAACTCATCTCCCTCAAAAAAATAGGTCCCATAAGTCTTTTCCGTCCTATAGGATCTATCCTATCCCCGGAAAGCCGTCCGCCTCCAAAAAAGCCACCACCCCGGCCCAAACGAAACCGGACCGTCTCACATCAATCGCCTGGAGCAATTCCTCCTCGAACTCGGCAAAGGCTTCCGCCGGGCACGTTATCTCCCTGCACAAACCCGTAGTCCGGAGCGGGAGGAAGGGAAGGAAGGAACGGTGGCGAAACGGGATTGACAGGGAAGGGATGTCCGAACAATTGTTATGGAACGGAGGAACTGCCCTATGATCAAATTCAGCTGCTATTTTAACTTTCCTTTGCAGGATCCCGGGATCAGATTGGATAGTCCCCGCGCTTGCTCCATGGGTCATTTGCCGCGGATGATCGAAACAATCCAGGGGCGGCGCTCCGTGGGTGAGAGTAAATGATCTTTATATATGCCTGCCACTCTTTCACCTTTTTCCCAATGGGCGCTGGATGATGCGCGGACGGCTGAGGAGCATTATCTGATTTTTCTGATCTGCGAGGATTGCAGGATTTTGGAGTATCAGCAGCTTCCCATGGAGGTGAAGCGCCGTCGGATCTTCAAGCGGCCCGACCATCAGCTTCACAAGAAGCTGCATCTCAATCCGCTGATGATGCCGAAATATGGGGTGAAGGACACGGAGCGGGCGGCGGCGATGGCTCCGTTTCTGAAAAAATTCGCGCCGGGTTTTGGTCACGACCGCCGGCGGATCGGTGACGCGGGGGCGGTGCTGGGGTTTTTTCCGGCGTTGGAGGAGGTGGCTTTGGGCAACTGTGATTTGCAGGATCTTTCGTTTGTGGAGGCGCTGCCGCTGCTGCGGTCGCTCCAGATTTGCAGTGCAGTGCTGGAGGATCTGGGGCCGTTGGCGAAATGCGCGGCATTGCGGCACCTGAACCTGGGCTTCACCGGCTCGCAATATCCCTGCCTGACGCCGCCACTCTACTGGGTGGATGCGGGTCCGCTGGGGGCCTTGCAGGAACTGGAGTCGCTGACGGTCCAGCCGAATGGGGCGATCCTGACGGGCCTGAGGTTTCCTGCGCTGAACTCGGCGGAACTGGGCGGGGGGAACTGTGTGCAGCGGGACTGTGAGTATCTGCCGGAGATGCCGGCGCTGCGGGTGCTGAAGCTGGAAGGGCCCCAGAGTCTGCGCGGCATTGGGCGTTTCCCGGAACTGCGGGATCTCCGCATCGCGGGGCCGTTGCGGGATTTTGGCGATATCGGGGAACTGACGCATCTGTCCTGCCTGGATGTGCAGACGCTAAATGGCTGGCCCACGGATGTGACGCCCCTGACGGAGGTGCCGGAGCTGCGGTGGGTGAATTTCAACGCGGATATTCCGCGCAATTACTGGCCGCTGACGAATGCGCCGCGGCTGTGCGAGGTGCAATTGCAGATCCCGCTGTTGCAGGAGACATCCGTGGCTTTGGACGTGCAGGCGATCAATGCGGTGCTGTGCCCCTGGGACGAGGTGTTCCATCTGCCGGAACTGCGCCCGCGCGGGAGACTGCGCTTTGTGGCGGTGTACACCGGTGGCGATACCAGCGTGCTGCCGCGACACTCCGCCGTGCCGGGACCCGACTATTTGGCGCACCCCAGGCTGTTCCACCTGGAGGTGCTATGGATGCAGCGCCGGGCGCAGGCCGTTCTCGTGCAGTTTGGTGGATGCATCGAAGATAAAAGTGATAACCGGTCCAGTGAGATTCACCGGGATCGCTCGTTCAACCTTGAGATTCAAACCATCTCCGCCGCCCAGCGCCTGCCGGAGCTGCTGGACGCGCTGAGGGAGGTCATGGGCGCCTCTCCACACGGGTGGAGATTCCAGATTTACGTCAACCTCCGCATCACAAAGCTGGAACTGACGCTGCAGCAAAAAAAATGGCTGGAAGTGATGGAGGCAAACTCCCGGAACTGGGACGAGGAAAGGGACACCGAGCGTTGGAGCAAAACGCAGCAGCATCTCATTGAGACCCAGTTCCGCCTGCGCACGAGCAAGGAGGAAGGTGAAACGCCGAATCCGGAGGACTTCGAACCGCCGGCGGAGATCCTCCCGGAGGATGAATCTCCCGGATTGCTGGTGCCCGCCGGCTCCGGGTCTGATGGGGATGACCCGGAAGACGAAGAGGAAGAAGAACATGCTGACTTTGACCTGAAGCCCTACGATGAACAGGAGCAGGACAACGGTGATGAATATGATGACGACGAAGACGACGAAGACGACAACCCAGTGCAGACGGCACCAGCACCGGAACCACCGGAGGATTTTCTGGAAGATCCCTACGCTCACCCGCTGGCGGACTCCTATCGCTTCTTTGCCACGCTGACCTTCGACACATTTTATTACCACGGGAATAACCTGGGCACCGTAATGCAACTGATGGGCCGCGCGCCGGATGAATATCACGCGGCTCCGGACAATCTGGAGTGAGGTTCTTGAGGGTCGAAACTGCGGCACAAATTGAGTGGCATGGCTTTTGTGTTGGCATAGATTGCCCCGCATCCAATGATCTTCACCCATGAAAGCCAAAAACATCATCTGCCTGTGGTTCAACAAGGACGCGGAAGAGGCGGCGCATTTTTATGCGGCTACTTTTCCTGACAGCGAGGTCACCGCCGTCTATCCGGCTCCCGGTGATTACCCATCGGGCAAGGCGGGCGATGTCATCACCGTGGAATTCACGGTGATGGGCATCCCTTGTGTGGGGCTGAATGGGGGCACCGCCTTCAAGCACAGTGAGGCTTTTTCCTTCCAGGTGGCGACGGACACTCAGGAGGAAACCGACCGCTACTGGAACGCAATTGTCGGCAATGGCGGCGAGGAAAGCGAGTGCGGCTGGTGCCGGGACCGCTGGGGGATTTCCTGGCAGATCACCCCGCGGGTGCTGACCGATGCCATGGCTGCTGGCGGGGACGAGGCCAAGCGGGCTTTTGCGGCGATGATGGAGATGGGCAAAATCGACATCGCCAAAATCGAAGCCGCCCGCCGCGGGTGACCCTCTTGAAGCGTCCGTCATCAATCCCCCCGGGAAAGACCACGAAATGAAAAAGAAACTGTCATCCAAACAACAGGAAGAACTCCTCACGACCTTGAAGGCCCGTTTTGAGAAACACATGAACCGTCACCAGGGCGTGGAGTGGATTCAGGTGCTGGCAAGACTGGAGGCGGTGGATTCCGGAAAGCTTTGGTCGCTGTTTCAGATGGAGGACACGGGCGGTGAACCGGATGTGACAGGGCAGGACCCGAAGACGGGCGGGATCACATTCCAGGATTGCTCGGAGCAGACGCCCTCCGGCCGTGTCAGTCTCTGCTATGACAATGAAGCGCTGAATTCCCGGAAGGAACACAAGCCGAAGGACAGTGCCATGGGCCTGGCGGAGGCCATGGGGATTGAATTGCTGACGGAGGAGGAATACCTTGCGCTGCAAAAGTTGGGAGAGTTCGACAGGAAGCGCTCGAGTTGGGTGAAAACCCCGGCGGACTTCCGCAAGCAGGGCGGGGCGCTCTGGGGCGGGCGCAGCTGTGGGCGGGTCTTTATTGGGTGTAATGGCGCGGAGTCGTATTACGCCGCGCGCGGATTCCGGGGCATGCTGAAGGTCTGAAACCGGGAGAACCACTCCACCCGGACATTTTCGCCGCACATGCCGGAACCAACACACCGGGGGCGCGTGTGCTCCCCAACTTTCCCGAAAACCATCCGTTATGAATGCCTTTAAATCATCCCGTGAAATCCGGCCACCCCGGAGCAAATCTTCGCTGCGTTCAGCGATCCTGTGCGCCTTGCGCGCTGGTGGGGTCCGGCCGGGTTCACCAATACCTTTGAGGTCTGCGAATTCCACCCCGGCGGCCAATGGACTTTCACGATACACGGTCCCGATGGCCAGCATTACGCCAACTCCTGCGTCTTTGCCGAAATCGAGCCGCCCAGCCGCCTTGTCATACGGCACACTTGCGAACCCCTCTTTATCCTAACGATCAGTCTGGAGCCCGCCCCCGCCGGCTCCCGCCTGACATGGGATCAGGACTTCGATAATCCGGACTTCTCCCAACGCCTCGAACACATCCTCCGCCCCGCGAACGAACAGAACCTCGACCGCCTGACCGCTGAGGTTTTCCGTCAATCCGGAGGCGGTCCTGCGGGCGAATTCGAAGAAGCCTGACCGTTTCCACCAGGCGTTAACAGCAATTTCTGGACAAGTTGGCCAGGTGGTTGTTTATTATGCGTTGGATTTCCCCATGCTCCGCAGCCTTCTCCTGTTTCTCGCGGCCACGACGCTCCTGTCCGCTCAAACCGTCGTGGACGTGTGGCCTGAAGGCCGGATGCCGGGCACGGGCGCGAAGAAAGCGGAGGCCGCCGTGCCACGGAACGACGGGTTTCAGCGGATCACGAATGTCAGCCGCCCGACCCTGACTTTGTTCCGGGCCCCGCGGAAGGAAGGCCCGCCCGCCCCGGTCATGATTGTCTGTCCCGGCGGCGGCTACAGCTACACGGTCATCGACAAGGAGGGCTCGGAGATTGCGGCGTGGCTGAACACGCATGGCATCAGTGCGCTGGTGCTGAAGTATCGCACGCCGGAAAACCGCGCGGGGGCGTTGCAGGATGCGCAGCGGGCGATCAGTCTCACCAGGTTGCGCGCCGCCGAATGGGGCATCAATTCCCAGCGCCTCGGGATCATCGGATTCTCTGCCGGGGGCCATCTGGCGGCCAGGGCCAGCACGCTGTTCGAAGGCCGCGCCTACCCCGCGCTGGATGGGGCCGATGACCAAAGCTGCCGGCCGGACTTCGCGGTGCTGGTTTATCCCGCCTATCTCGCCGACAAAAACGGTGGAGTCGCGGCGGATCTTCAACTCAAAGCCAAGCTCCCGCCCACGCTCATCATCCACAGCGAGGACGACAAGACCCATGTCATCGGCAGCAAAATCTACCACACGGCGCTGGAGACCGCGAAGATCGCACACGGCTTCAAGCTCTACCCCACCGGCGGCCACGGTTACGGTCTGCATTGCGAACGCGAGGCCAAAGCCTGGCCGGAGGATACCCTGAAGTGGCTGCAAACCATCCGTGTGCATCCGTAGCAAGGGCGTCCCGGCCTTGAACGATGCCCGGGCAATGCCGCAAGGCCGGGACGGCCTGGCTACA
>JAYUWQ010000998.1:0-6723 GCA_043753485.1 bacterium | reverse complement strand
AGATTTCAATCGCCCGGGCGCGGTCCCCGACCACCAGATCCGGCCAGCCATCGCGGTCCGAGTCCCCGAAAACCTCGTCCCCCGGACCCGAGTAAGCGCCATCCCCTTCCGCATCGACCGCCAGGAGCCGGCCTGTGTCGTGATCGTAAATCTCCAACCGGCAGGCCGCACTGGCCTGCACCGAAAGATTATTAATCCGGGTGCCGCGTCCCCGCTGGTAGATTTCATGATAGAGAGGAATGCTCCATCCGGCATGGAGCTGGAAGACCCCGGCATTCACCACCGAAGCCGGGGGCAGGCCCTCCGTAAAATAAAACGTCCCTGAGGCGGTGGCCGGCTTCTCCCCGCCCTCCCACGCCACCTGCACGGTGTCCTCGGCCAGTCCCGGACCATGCTCCACATAAACTTCCAACTGCTGCCCGGGCAGCAACCGCAGCGGGCGGGCGGCCGGTTCCGTCCCACCCTGACCCAGCGTGATGTAAAGCCCGGCTTTGCCACTTTGCCATGCCGTCACCACGGCACCGTTGGCAGTGACCTTCAGCGTTCCTCCAACGGTAAAAGCACCGGCATTGGTCAAAAGAAACCGGCTCCGTCCCAACTCCTTGTCGGGAGCAGAAACCATCACCCGGCTATCCCTGGGCTGCAGATCCACCCCGGCCACCACCGGCCCGGCCGGTCCCGCCGATGAGGTGCGGGCCAGCAGCCCGGCACCCGCCTGCCTTTCGGCCAGGAGGCTTTCCTGCAGCAGCTCCGGGAGTGTCACCGGGCGGGCGGCCATCACCTGATCCAGCCGCACCCATACCTGACGCAAGCGCCAGCCGTGGCCCGCTTCCCGGCACAGCCGCGCCATTTCCAAAAAAGCCTCCACCGCCCGCTGCACCCGGCCGGCGTCGAGCGCCAACTGCGTGGTGCGATCCTGTGCTTTCAACGCCATCAGCCATTGGCCCTGACTTTTCAGCACCTCCGCCCAGAGGGCGTAAATTTCCGCCTCTTCCCCGGTCTGATTCCAATCCTGCACCCGGTGCAGCAATTCCTCCAACGCCGGAGTCAAATCCGCCTCGGGTTGATCCGCCAGAGTAAACCGCACCCACCACTGCTGGGCCTCCAGCCACACCGCCTTCAGCCCCCGCGATTCCGCCTCCGCCGCAATCAATTCCAAATCCCGCCGCGCCTGCCCCGGATTCCCTTTCTTCCCGGCTGCAATCACATGCGCCAACTCCAAACCAAGATCCGCCCCTTCCCCCAGCCACTCTTCCCCACGGCTCACCACCGGCGCCGGCCTGTCTTCGGCACGCGCCAGCCCCGCTGCAAAAAGCAGCGTGCAGCAGCAGCCGATGAGGGAAATTCTCCGCATGAAGCTTGCATCTTAACTCCACAATTTCAAACCGGAAGTCGAAATCCTCAAATTTACCACTGTTTAACCCCGGCCCCCGTCCCGGTTCACCCGTCGCCGCAACCGCTCGCCAATCGCCCTCCAACGCCGGGCGACCACCCCCGGTTTCAGGCGCCGCAGCCAACGTTTTGCCCGGTCCTTGAACTGGACCGCCCGTTGCCAGACCGGCATCGCCCGCAGCCTGGCGTAAAGCCCGTCCTTCACCCGCAGCATCCAATCATGTCCCGTGTGGAACCACCCGACGCCCATCAGGACCGGTTTACAAACCAGGAAGAACCGCGCCACCACCGCGGTCCCCAGCACTTTGGCCGCCACAATCACTCCCACCCCAGTGATCACATGACCGCGCCCCATTAGAAAAAGCGCCCCGATCTTCACCGGCAGCAACATCAGCCCCGGCAGGAAAAAACAAACCACCGCCGCCCACGCCGGCAATTGCGCCAGCCGCCCCTCCACCCAAAGAATCACCGGCCACCGTGTCACCCACGACATCGCTGCGGTCATCCTCACCCAGAGCCACTCCTCCACAAATATGAACAGCGCCGCCAGCGCCACCATCGGGGGTGTCAGGATCCGGCGGAAGACGCGGCGCAGCATGATGGATCATGCCCCGCCCCCGCGTATCAGCAAGGCCTTGCGTTCAACCTCCCTTTCCCGCTATTCCAGTTTCCACCGCGCCCTGCCATGAAACGTTTTCTCCCGCTCCCGCTGCTCCTCCTCCTCACCTTCGGCCTCCGGGCGGAAACCCCGATCCTGCCCCGCGTCATCCCGCCCATCGGTGATAAACTCACCGACACCGACCGCACCGCCCTCACCGCCACCCTCGAAGCCCTCACCACACGCTTCGACACCCTGCCCAAAAAGCCCGACAACGCCAACGCCGAGGTTTTCCTCAAAGCCGTCCGCTACGCCATCGAAAACAAAGAGTTCTACAAACCCGAAGACACCGGCAAAGCCCGCGACCTCCTCGCCGAAGCCGAGCGCCGCATCACCGACCTCGCCGCCAAACGCTCCCCCTGGCTCACCGCCACCGGCTTCGTCGTCCGCGGGTATTACAGCGATATCGACGGTTCCGCCCAGCCCTTCGGCCTCGAAATCCCTGACAACACTCCCAAACAAAACGCCCCCGCCTGGTTCTGGCTCCAAGGGCGCGGCGATACCCGCACCGACCTCCACTTCATCCACGAACGCATGAAAAAGGGCGGCGAATTCAAACCGCCCGGCACCATCATCGTCCATCCCTGGGGCCGCTACTGCATCGGCTATAAAGGCCCCGGCGAGCAGGACGTCGTCGATGTCCGCCAGCTCCTCATCGACGAGAAAAAGATCGATCCCCAGCGCACCGCCCTCGCCGGCTTCTCCATGGGCGGGGCCGGGGCGTGGCTGCTCGGCGCACATTATCCGGATAAATGGGCAGTCGTCCACACCGGCGCCGGCTTCGTCGATGTGAAGCGCTACCAAAAGCTCACCCCCGACAAAATCGCCGCCACCCCCGCCTGGGAACAAACCCTCTGGGGCCTCAACGACGTCCCCGACTACACCCGCAACCTCCTCAACCTCCCCGTCATCTCCTACAGCGGCGAGATCGATCCCCAGCGCGCCTCCGCCGAGATCATGGCCGAGGAATTCCAGAAACAAGGCGCCGCCCTCACCCACTACATCGGCCCCAAAATGGGCCACAAATACGACCCCGCCGTCCGCCAGCAGATCCAGGACGAAGTCCAGGCCGCCCTCCTCAAGCCCACCCTCCCCTATCCCTTAAAACTCTCCTTCCAGACCCGCACCCTCGCCTACAACAAGCTCCATTGGCTCGAGATTACCGGCCTCCAGGAACATTGGCAGGACAGCCGGGTCGATGCTGAGATCGACAAGCCCATCTCTCAGGCCACCAAACTCTCCATCACGACCAAAAACGTCTTTTCCCTTACCGTTGCCTCCCCTGACCAGACTCCTTCCCGCAACCCCATCTCCCTCACCATCGATGGTCAGTCCCTCAAAGTTCCTATCGGAAATTCAATCCATCTCAAAAAAGACAAGACCCTTTGGACTCTCAACGAATTCAACTCCGACACCCGTAAATCCTCAGGCCTGCAAGGTCCCATCGACGACATTTTCAACCATCCCTTCCTCCACGTCCTGCCAGACAAACCTGGCTTTAGACCCGAAACCGACGCTTGGGTCGCCAGCGAATCAACCGCCCAGATCAGCCGCTGGCGCACCCTCTTCCGCGGCGATGCCCGCGTGAAAAAGGCTTCCGAAGTCACTAACTACGACCTCATGGCCTATAATGTCATCCTCTGGGGTGACCCCGACAGCAACTCTCTCATTGCCACGTCCCTACGCCACCTTCCCATCCTGTGGACCAAGGCTACCCTGACAGCCAACGGTAAAATATACCCAACAACCGGACACCTCCCGGTGCTCATCTACCCCAGTATCGGAATCGACCAACGCTACATCGTCCTCAACAGCGGCCCCACCTGGCGGGAGGCGCACAGCAAGACAAACTCCCAGCAAAACCCCAAGCTCCCCGACTGGGCCATCCTCGACATCACGTCCCCGCCCACCCCGGAAGCCGCCGGAAAAGTCATCGATGCCGGCTTCTTCAACGAAACCTGGGACTGGAAATAACCGTGGGCGGAGCTCCCAGGGGTGGACGAAGCTCCTGCTGAGTTTTTCAGAATCCTTTCCGGCCCACCCCAAAGACACAACCCTCCCAAAACCCTGGCTGGATGCTCCGCGCACTCAGCAGGAGCTTCGTCCACCGTCCCGGGCTATCAAAACTGGATTTGAAAACCATCCTGACTGGTGTCAGGTGAGGTTCAGATGAAACCAACCCTCTGCATCATCGGCGGCTGCAATGGAGCGGGCAAAACCACGCTGGCCCGGGAACTGCTGCCCCGACTGGGCCTCATGCGGTTTCTCAATGCCGATGAAATCGCTCGCGGCCTGTCCCCGCTTGACCCCAACCTGACCGCCTTCAAAGCCGGCCGCATCCTTTTGGAGGAAGCCCGCAGCCTGCTCGACCGGGGAGAACATTTCGCGATCGAGTCCACCCTCAGCGGCAAAACCTACCTCGCCCTGCTCCGGTCGGCAAAATCCAAAGGTTATCGGGTGGTGCTGCACTACATCCTGATCGGCTCCGCGACTCAAGCCGTCGGTCGCGTCGCCCTGCGCGTGAAACTCGGAGGCCATCACGTCCCGGAAGACGACATCCAGCGCCGTTACGACCGCAGCCGGAAGCACTTTTTGGAGGACTACCTTCCCCTTGCTGACGAGTGGGGGTTATGGGAGAATGAGACTCCTCCACCCCAGCAGATTGCTGACAGTGAAACCCACACCATCGACGAACTGACGGCCATGATCGATTCCAACCGGATTCAAGAAACGCCCCGCGAGATGTCGGAAATGTCCCGCATCGTGCTCGAGGCTGGGCGTGTCGCCACGGAGAAGATGCTCGACTATTACAAGCGCATGGGTATCCGGGTCACCCCTCAGATGACCCTCGCTCCGGATCCCAAAAAGCGCGTCCGCCAACCGAAGGCATAGAGTGGTCCGCACAGTCCCGGTGCGGTGCGGTATCAATGGGATGAGGCGGAATCTGATCCACCCGGAATCCTGCAGCCTGAAAAAATCCTTACCCTTGAACCGGATGAGGCTGTCCATGGTCAGAGCAGGGCATGAGCCAGACGCCGACCCCGCCTTGCCCACCTCCGGAAAAACCCCAGTGCTGGTTCACGTGGCGGAAGCTCAGCGTTGGTCTCCTGTTTCTCTTTGGTTTCCTCGGTTATACCGCGTACACCCTGAAGGAAACCTACCTCGTGACCGCAGCCCATACCGGAGTTGGTATTATTTCCGGTCAACTGATTCTGTTTGCCGCCCGGAGCCAGCCTGAGCCCCTGACCTTGGAGACCGCCATCACGCTCCTGCAGCAGAATCATTGGGATGTCGCCACCGATGGCACGGGCCACTACAACCTCACCCGGATCGGAGGACGGTTTGTGATCTACACCCGTGTCCTGCGAGAAGGGTTTTTCCCCAACCGGGTGGTAGTCGTCCACACCCGGGAGAAGGGTTCCAGGACCCTGCCAGAAGCTGAGTTCATCGCCAGGAAGAAAGCAGGGAATCTCTAACGCTTCACCTCGTAATAATAACTGCGGTAGGTGCCGTCGATGGTGACACTGCCATCAGCGGCGACCGGGATGGGGTTGCCGGAAGGGACTCCGTAGGCGTCCAGGGCACGGACCCCGGCCGGTTTGGCCCCGGCGAGGGTGAAGACGGCTTGGACCGGTTCCAGGAGAAGCGGTGCCGTTCCCGTCGACTCCAGCCGGGTGCCGTCGGCGCTGTAGACGGTGCCGGTTTGTTTGTCCCGGGCGAGGGCGGTGATCAGGATATGCCTGGACTGCGCCAGCGGCTGGTCATCAAGCGGCGTGAAAAGGGTGCTCACAAAAGGTGTGTTGAATTGCACTGTCACCCCCGGCAAACGGTGTGCCTCCCTGCCGGGTTTTCCGATGATCCCCTGCGTTTTGGGCGACGCCACGGTGATGAGTTCCCGGCCGTAGTCCCAGGTCAGTTCCTTCGTCGCGCTGCGGATAACTTTTTGCTTCGCATCCCAATACTTCTCCAAATCCGGCTTGACCGGAAGGCCGCCCTGGAATCCGACGGTGACCCGCCCGATGGCAAAGGCCTCCAAGGGCGTGCCTCCGGCGACCTGCAGGTTTTTGGCATCGTAGCCGCCCTGGGTGGCATCCTGCTGCAGCGGGTCGGTTCCCGTGAATACCCCCGGCCTCGTCAACCGCCGGGCGGCGACGACCGGGGCTTCGGTCAGGTGCCCTTTCCGGAGGGCAAAGGCCAGGGCGGGGAACTGCCCGATAAAATGCGGCGTATCCGTCGCATAACTGCCCATCCCCGGCCAACCGTCCCCGAGCCGGGTGCCTTTTTGGGCGAAGTGCCAACTGGCATCCCAGCCTTGCAGGCCCATCCCGTAAAAGGCCATCAGCGGTGCTGCTTCCAGCTTCCACTGATTAGGAGGCAGCTGGGTCCATTCCGTGACGGAGAAGGGTTTATTTTCCACCTGCTTCATGCCTATGGAAAACAAGCCTCCTCCAGGCTGCGTGAGGTGTGAGCCATTGTCCACCTTTCCTTCGGCGATGCCATGTCCTCCGGCCCCGCCGCCAAAGTAGTTATGCCGGTCGATCATGGATCCCACGGTGTCCGTCCAGAGGTTGGCGGCCTCGCTGGCGGCTCCGCCCACCTGCCAGGCGGTGGTGATGGTGACGCCCTGGAAGCCTGCGCCGCGGATCGCCTCCTCACAGGCCGTGTAAAAGCCG
>JAYUWQ010000997.1:0-2673 GCA_043753485.1 bacterium | reverse complement strand
CGTTCAAAGAAAGTCCGCCGGAGCCGGGGAGACGTTTCTTGGATCATGCTTGATACCACGGTTTCCGGGTCACCCTCCCAAGGCTTCACCGGGGCTCTGGTCGCCGATGCGCTCGCCATGCCGGTGCATTGGTATTACGACCGGGCGGCCCTCCGGGCCGGCTATGGCGTGGTGGACCGCTTTCTCCGGCCGGAAGGAGCGCATCCCGGCAGCATCCTGCACCGGTCGCATTATGCCGCCCTGAATGAAAAAGGCGATATCCTCCGCGGCCAGGCGGCCTACTGGGGACGGCCCGGGGTCCATTACCACCAGTTCCTGCAAGCCGGCGAAAACACCCTGAATCTTCAGCTCGCCCGCGAACTTTACCTGCTCGTGGAGGGCTCCGGCAGTTACGATGCCGACGCCTGGCTGGCATGTTATATCGATTATATGCTGACTCCGGGGAAACACCGCGACACCTACGTTGAGGAATACCACCGCGCCTTTTTCACCCATTACGCCAAGGGCAAAAAACCCAGGGCCTGCGGCATTGATGACTCTCATATCGGGGGCTTGGCACAGGTCGCGGCGTTGGTGGCCGCGCTCCCTGCAGCCAGCGAACCGACCCTCCGGGCAGTCGTGCGGGAACACGTGTCCCTCACGCATAAAAATGCCGTCGTGCTCCGGGCCGCGGATGTCCTGGTGCGCCTGCTCTGTGCCCTGAAAGATGGCCAACCCCTGCGTCCTGCGCTGGCGCTGCATGCCAACGAATTCTTTTCCGGAAAGAAAGCCACCGTTTACGCCACGCAGCCGGATGAAACCATCATCGGGCGCATTTTCAGTCCGGCCTGTTATATCGCCGGGGCTTTTCCTGCCGCCCTCTACCTTGCTTGGAAATACGCCCGCGATTTCAGCGCCGGAGTCATCGCCAACACCATGTGCGGCGGTGACAACTGCCACCGGGGCGCGGTCACCGGGGCCTTGCTGGGAGCCGCCTCCGGCGTGCCGCACCGCTGGACGGCCGGGCTCCTCACGCCACCTCCTTCACCCGCCGTGCCAGCCAGAGACTGATCAATCCGCAGCCTGCCGCGATCCAGCCCAACCAGTGATAACCCTGGAGCGGGCCGGTGGGACTGGGGCGGCTCACAATCAGGCCGCCGAGCGAAGTGACCCCCCCGCTGACAAGATCCCGCACGCAGGCGGACAGGCTCATGAAGGCGCCCCGTTGCGGCGCCGCCACCGCGAGGCTGGTGATGGCCTGCCCCGGCACAAAGCGCCCGCTGGCAAACACGAAGAAAAACCCTGCCAGGACCAGGACCGGGCCGACTGTGAGGCGCGGGGCATGGGTCAGGACCAGCAACACCGCGCAAGCGGCCAGGGTCACCAGGGTATAAACTTTCCGCCGTCCCAGCCGGTCGGCCCACCGCCCCACCATGGGGCCGGAAAAGATCGTCAGGATGCCGCCCGTGAGATACACCAGAAACAGCTGCTTTTCCTCCAAGCCCACATTGGCCACCAGATAAGGAGACATGAAGGGAATCACCGTAAAGTGCGCTCCCACCATCGCTGACATGAAGAGCAGCGCCCACTGCACATTGCGGTTCGAGCCCAGTGCCAGCATCGCCTGCCAGCGGTTCACCAGCGGCCCGGTGGCCAAATGTCCCCGCAGTGAAGGCACGCCCCGCAAGGCGATCACCCACATCACCGCGCCGACGGCGGCGATCAGAAAGAAGGGTGTTTCCCATTCATATTGCTGGGCGAGAAACAGCCCGGCCGGCACCCCCAGCGCGGAGGCCACGGAAAACGCCGTCATCACCATCCCGATCCCGGCCGCCCGCCGCGCCGGGGGCACCACATCGGCCACGATGGTCATCACCAAGGCCCCGGAAACGCCGCCGAATCCGCCGCTGATGATCCGGGAAACCAGCAGGGCTTCGAAAGTGCGCGACAGTGCGCAGGCGAGGGTCCCGATCACAAATCCGCCAAACATCACCAGCAACAACGGCCTCCGGTCAAAGCGGTCCACAAAAGCGGTGGCCACCAATCCGACCAGGCCCGCGCTCCAGGTGTAGCCTGACACCAGTGAGGCAAATTCAGCCGGTCCGATGGCCAGTTCCCGCATCAGTTGCGGCCCCATTGGCATCATGATCATGAAATCCATGATGTGGGCAAATTGCACGGCCGCCAGCAGCAGGAGCAGCATCCGTTCGGAGAGAGGGGAGCGGGGCATTTTTGGGGAAAAGATCGAGGATGAACCGCCTGCAGAACCGCCACCGGGGTATCACGCGGCGGGTTTTCAGGACTGCACGGGGTGGACCGTGTCCCTCTCCATCCCGGGGCGGGACCCCGGTCTGCCCGGCCTCACTTCTTCTTGAAGAAATCCGCCAGGTCTCCCAACTGGTTGGGAGACGGTTCCACATCGGTCGCCCGGATCGCCGCTTTTTGCAGTTCGCACAGGCTGGCGATGCCCAGTTTCCCCAGCCGCATCAGCGAGGCGAATTCAAGGTCGGTGAAAGTGCTTTCCTCGCCCGCGCCTTGGATTTCGACAAATTCGCCGGTCTCCGTCATCACAAAGTTGAAGTCCACCTCGGCGTCCTTGTCCTCGAAATAATTCAGATCCAGCAACGCCTCGCCTTTGAACATCCCGGCGCTGACGGCCGAGACCAATTTGGTGAGGGGAGAGCGGAACAGTTT
>JAYUWQ010000996.1:0-6735 GCA_043753485.1 bacterium | reverse complement strand
GGGTGGTCAAGGTGGACAGGGTGAGGCAACAGACTCCGAAATTCAAATAAGTCAGCACCAGCCGGAATTTGGGCTGCCGGATGTCCGCTGCGGCGGCGCGATTCAGGTTGGCCGCGTAGACAAACAATAAAGCAAAAACGATGGCGCAGGGCACCCACTGGGCCGGATCGCGGATGAATTCGCGGATGTCCTTGATGATCAGGGCCGCGGAGTCCCGGCGGATCAGGCGGGTCCGTTTCAGGAGCCGCAGGGGGCCGGTGAAATCCAAGGGCCCGTCAGCGGCGGTGGTGCGGCGTTTTCTCCCCGTGCGAGTGGCTTTGCGCCGCTGGCTCAGATTCCATCCGCTGTAGCAGAGCCGGCTCACCCCGGCCACGCAGATCCAGCCGAGCATGAGCGACTGACTCAGCAGCAGCAGCCCGTAAAACCAGCCATGGGCCCCGTAGCCGCGGGCCCAGAGCAGGACCATGTCGCCCATCCAGGCACTGGGCAGCAGGCGGTTCACCATCACGGCGGAATGGCCCAGCAGTTGATCCATGGCGGCGGAAAGGTCCATCCCGGTCGCCAAGGCGGCCGATTCCCGGGCACTCGCGATCCCTGCTCCCATTTTATACAGGGCGAAAGCCAGCAGGCCCCACGCGAGGGCCTTGCCCACTCCGCCCCAAAAGCGCACCCCCAGCATCACGGCTACGCCTGCCAGGGTCGCAGGCAAAACCATAAAGGGAATATAAACCAGCACACATTTCAGGTAGAAATCGGGTTCCGCCCGGAAGGTCCGGCCGATGCTCAGCAGCAGTGGCGCGCTGAGCACCGCGAGTCCCCAACTGCTGACGACAAAGGATTCCACCACCTTCCAGCAGAACACCGCGCGGGGATCCAGCGGCAGAGTCAGCAGCCAGGCGGTCTCTTTTCCCCGGAAAATCGAACTGTAGAGCAGCACCGCATTGGAAAAGACCAGCATGGTGAAGAAGAAAAAGAACACCATGTAAATCACCCGTTCCAGCAGCAGCAGCCCCACCCCGGGCACTCCGGCTACAAAACCCAGCCCGCGCTGGAACATAAAATACCCCACTACCAGATAAGCCGCGAGGAACAGCCCGATCGTCAGGCACATCAGCTTGGAATTCTTCAGCGTTCCCAGGGTTTTGGTCACAAACGCCCGCGTATGGACGCGCCGCAGCAGATTTACTTGGGAAGCCAGAGTCACAGGTCGGGGGGATGGAGCGGTAGACCACTGTGAACGCGATCCGTTGGCAGTGCGATGAAAATTAACGTCCAACGAAATCGGACCAGGGTGGTCTATGGATATTCGGCCCCGGTGGTCCCGGGTCCGTTGCCTGTTTCCGCGTCCCCCTTCCAGCGACGTCCCGTAAGCCACCAATCCTCTGATTCCTCAAGACAACTGTAAGGGTTGCCCCCTTCCGGTGCGTTCATGGACTTCAGTTTTCACCCCTTTCCCCCTCGTTCCCCCTGACACATGAGACGCCGTAAACGCCGTTGGCCCTGGATTCTTCTTTTACTCATAGCTGGCGGTGCCGGCGGCTGGTGGTACTACACCCGGGAAAATCCGGCCGATGCTGCGCCGGAATATGAAACCGTGAAAATCGGGCGGGGCGATCTCACAAAATTCGTTTCCGCCGCCGGCGAACTCAATCCCCTCGTCAAGGTCGAGATCGGCTCCCAGATTTCCGGCACCATATCGAAGCTCAATGTGGACTTCAATTCCGTGGTGAAGGAAGGTGATATCCTCTGTGAGCTCGACCCCGCCACCTATGAGGCCAATTATGCCCAGAGCCGGGCCGAACGCAGCAGCGCCGAAGCCGAGCGCGACCTGCAGCGCCGCAGCCTCGAGCGGAAAAAGCAACTGATCTCCAAGCAACTCCTCTCCGTCGCGGATTTCGACAAGGTGGAGTCCGATCTCCGCCGCGCCGAGGCCCAGCTGGAACTGACGGAGGCCCGTCTGAAAAAAGCCAAGGTGGACCTTGACCGCTGCCGCATCCTCTCGCCCATCAATGGCGTGGTGGTGGACCGCACCGCCGAAATCGGCCAGACCATCGCGGCCAGTTTCAGCGCTCCGAAACTCTTCATGATGGCGGCAGACCTCACGAAAATGCAGATCAACGCCAAAGTGTCGGAAGCCGACATCGGGCAGATCCACGAAAAACAGAAGGTCAAGTTCGAGGTCGATGCCTATCCGGATTCATTCTTTGGAGAAGTGGTCCAGGTGAGAAACTCACCCATCGCCGAAGAAAATGTGGTCAACTACGACGTCATCATCGCCGTGAACAATCCTGACATGAAACTGAAGCCGGGCATGACGGCCATCGTGCAGATCATCACCGGGGAGCGCTCCGCGGTCCTGCGTGTCCCCAACGGAGCCCTCCGGTTCCGTCCTGCTTCCAAAAATGGCCCTGTCACTGCCGGCGGTCCTCCTTCGGGAGGTCCCCGTGGTGGAGGCGGTGGTGGTGGTGGTCCAGCCCCCGGTGCCCAAGGACCTGGCTTCAAGCCCAAGCAGGCCACGGACGAAAAGCAACTCTACCTGAAGCCTGCCAATCCCAAGGATGAACTGGAGGCGCTTAAAGTCAAAACCGGCCTCAGTGACGGGGTGCAAACCGAGATCCTTTCCGGCCTCAATGAGGGCGATGAAGTGGTGCTGCTCCAGAAGCCCAAAAAGGATGAGGGGTCCGGCACCACCAATCCGTTCAGCGGCGGGATGGGCGGCGGCCGCCGATAATTTTTGCCAGCATGAACGAACATCCTGTTATCCTCCTCCGGGGACTGCAAAAAACCTACGCCACCGATGCCGGGGAAGTCCATGCCGTGCGCGGCGTGGACCTGGAGGTCAAGGCCGGGGACTTCGTCGCGATCATGGGCAGCAGCGGCTCCGGCAAGAGCACCATGATGAATATCCTGGGCTGTCTCGATCAGGCCTCCAGCGGCACCTATCTGCTGGATGGGGTGGACACCTCGCATCTGGATAGTGATGAACTGGCGGAACTGCGGAACCGCAAGCTCGGTTTCGTGTTCCAGGGCTTCAATCTCCTTTCCCGCACCACCGCGGCGGAGAATGTCGAGCTGCCCCTCATCTACTCCTCCCGCCGGCTCAGTCCGGATGAACGTGCCGAGGGCGCTGAAGCTGAACTGGAACGCGTCGGTCTTGGCGAACGGCTGGATCACCATCCCAACGAACTCTCCGGCGGACAGCAGCAGCGGGTCGCCATCGCCCGGTCCCTCGTGAACCAGCCCGCCCTCCTCCTCGCGGATGAGCCGACCGGAAATCTGGATAGTGCCACCAGCGATGAGATCATGCGTCTCTTCAAGTCGCTCAACGAAAGCGGCATCACCATCATCATGGTGACCCACGAAGCCGATGTTGCCGCCCACGCCCGGCGCACCGTGGTGATGAAGGATGGCCTGATCCGCAGCGATGAGCGCCGCCTGCCGGAAGCCACCAACCGGCCCCCCGCTCCTGACAAAGCCAAGGGCACCTTCTTCGGCGGCATCTATCTGGCGCTGAATATTCTCTCTACTTCCGGACGCGCGCTCCTGAGGAACAAGCTCCGCACCGTCCTGACCGCCCTTGGCATCATCATCGGGGTCGGCGCGGTCATTGCCATGGTCGCCATCGGCCGGGGAGCCAGTGCCATGGTGGAAAACCAAATCCGCAGCATGGGGGACAATCTCCTCCTCGTCTTCTCCGGCCAGGTGTTCAGTGGCGGCGTTTACCGGGGATTCGGCGGGTCCGGCACCCTGACGGCAGATGACTCCGAGGCCATTGCCAACCAAATCCCGGGCGTGGTTGCGGTCAGTCCCGAGCTGCGCAGCACGGAACGTTATACCGCCGAGGGCAAAAACTGGTCAGGCAACGTCCGGGGCGCCTCCTCCGCCTATTTTGAAGTGCGCGACTGGCCTCTCTCCAGCGGGGCCATCTTCACCGACGAGGATGTGCGCAGCATGGCCACGGTGGCCCTGCTGGGGCAGACCGTGGTGGACCGCATGTTCCCGGAAGGCGACCCCGTCGGCCGCACCATGCGCATCGGCAATATACCGTTCCAGATCATCGGGGTCCTCGCTAAAAAAGGCGCGGCTCCGTGGGGGGAGGATCAGGATGATATTGTGATCGTCCCTTTCACCACTTCCATGCGCCGTATCATCGGCACCACCCGGGTGCGGTCCATCAATATCAAGGTTGCCTCCGCGGCGGAAATGCCCATCGCCCAGGAACAGGTCAATCTTCTGCTCCGGGAGCGGCACAGCATTCCCGATCCCAGCCTCGATGACTTTTCCGTCCGCACCCAGGACGAATTCATCAAGATGGCCACCCAGACCACCCGCATCATGACCATCCTGCTGGGTTCCATCGCTGGCGTTTCCCTGCTGGTCGGTGGCATCGGCATCATGAACATCATGCTGGTCAGCGTCACCGAGCGCACCCGCGAGATCGGAATCCGCCGGGCCGTGGGTGCCCGAGGCCGCGACATCCGCCTGCAGTTCATCGTGGAAGCCATCGTTCTCAGCACCGTCGGCGGGGCCATCGGGATCGGTCTAGGCATCGGCTCTGCGCAATTGCTGACCCATTACGCCGGCTGGCCCGCCCTCGTCTCCGGAGCCTCCGTCGCCATCGCCTTCGGGGTCAGCTTCGCCGTCGGCGTGCTCTTCGGGTTCTTCCCCGCCCACAAGGCCGCCAAGCTGAATCCGATCGAAGCCCTGCGGCACGAATAGCAAAACCACCCGCCGCCCCTTTGGAGTGCGGCGACTTGTCGCCGCTTTCGTTTGCTGCCGGCTTGCCGGCGGTCCAGGCCGTCACGGGTGCTTCCCGTATCCCGGTCGGAGGTTTACTCAGGGCCCTGCTCTTCTGACTTCCGATAGGTGCCTGGAGGAATGTTGACCAGCGGCGGGTGGGGAATCTGATGGACCCGGGCGGGCTCTGCCGCGATTTTCCCATCCATGATGCCGTCTTCGGCATCAATTTCAGTGATGAACCGGGCGAGTTCTTCCTCCTTCACGATCTCTTTGCTGATGAGGAAACGTGTCAGCGCCTGAATCGCCAGGGTTTGGCGCCCCAATTCGTTTTTCAGCCGGTCGATCTCGCGGGTCTTTTCATCCAGTGATTTTGCTCCTTCCCGGTGATGGTTCCGCAGGGCGCGGATGTCCTCTTCCGTGTCCGCGATATCCAGCCGGTTGCCGATATCGCCCAATATTAGTGTTCGCATCCATCCCATAGTGGCAGCCACTGTGGCGGTCCCTGACTCCCGCGCGATTACAAAATTCTTACAGAATCGTCCGCCTCAAAACCCCCGGAACACACACCGCGCCGTCGGCGTCTCGTGGAGCACGATTTCGCTGAGGCCGGGGAGCTGGGGCTCCAGCTTGCGCCAGAACCATGCGCACATGTTCTCGATGGTGGGGTTCTCCAGGCCTTCGACTTCGTTCAGATAGGAATGATCGAGACGGTCAATCAGCGGTTTCATGGCTCCGCTGATCTGGGCGTGGTCATAGACCCAGCCGATGGCAGGATCCACCTCGCCGGTGACGGCGATCTCGATCTTGAAGCTGTGCCCGTGCATCAGGCGGCACTTGTGCCCCTCCGGAGCGGTGGGCAGGGTCTGGGCAGCTTCGAAGGTGTATTCCTTGATGATAGTGGCGCGCATGTGGGGTCAGGTTTGTATGGCTCTTATTGGTCCAAGGGGCCCATGTTACACCGCCTCCACCGTCTGTCCGGCATGGGAGCGCAGCGCAGCGGCGAAGATCTGATGGGAGGCGAGGGCTTCCTCCGGGCGGACGCAGCCGAGGCGCTCGCCCAGCAGGCCTTCGCGTTCCATCAGATAGGCGGCCCACATCTGCTGCATGATGTCAGGGAATCCAGGTTCGAAGATGCCGCCGGTGATGGCCGCGAAGGGCATGCCGAAACCGAGGTAGTTGCGCTCCCAGACCTGGGTGCCGCCGGTGCGGCGGAAGGTGTGCAGGGTCTTGGGTTCCGCAGTGTTATACCGCATGCCGCCTTCGGTGCCGAGCACTTCGAAATACCACGAATTGGTGGCCCCGGGGGCGAGGCGTTTCATTTCCAGCCGCATCGGCACGGATTGCCCACCGGCTTCGATCCAGGTGTTCAACATCGCGTTGTCCCAGGTATCGCAGGCCACGGGTTTGCCGTCCGGGCCGGGGCGTTCCGGGACGCCTTTCTGGAGCTGGGCGTAGACTTTGCCGGGCTTCCAGCCCAGCCGGAGGGGCAGGTGCAGGGTGTGCATGCCCAGATCGCCCATCACGCCGATTTCGCCGCAGCTCTTGCTGGAGCGTTTCCAGTTGGCGGGTTTGGTGGGGTCGAGGTCGCTGGAGTGGTGGAAGCCGCTGCGGATTTCGAGCAGGCGCCCGAATTGGCCGCTTTGCGCTCCTTTGAATACCGCCTGGGCGCCGGGGAAATAGGGGAACTCCGAACTGCAGCGGACAAAACGGCCGTGTGTGGTGGCGGCTGCGGTGATGTTCTGCGCGGCCGTGAGATCAATGCCAAAGGGCTTTTCGGCCAGCAGGTCCTTGCCGGCCTTCAAGACATCCAGATAGATCTGTTCGTGCAGGTGGTGAGGCACGGCCACGTACACCACATCCACCGCGGGATCGGCCAGGAGTTCGTGATAGTCGCCGGTGAGCAGGGACATGCCCGGCAGCGGGCGGAACCACTCGCGGACCTTCTCCGAGACATCGGCCACGGCGTGCAGCACCGGGCGGACCGGCAGATCGGTC
>JAYUWQ010000995.1:0-2679 GCA_043753485.1 bacterium | reverse complement strand
AACACTGCATCATCGCTTCCCGGCTCTACCGGGCCTTGTTTGAAGACGGCGACTCCGGCCTGAAACTGAAGGAAGGGTCGGATGTGGAAAAACTGTTTGTGCAAAGCACCGGGGTCACCCCCACCGTCTCGGCCCTGGATTCCATGGCCAGCGAGGCCATCCGCGATGTCGATGAGGGCGTGCAGGCTTTTATCTATCTGGTCGAGCGCAATGAACTGGAAAGCGCCAGCAAGCGCCTCAGCGAGGCCTTCATCGTGGGCGAATACCTGCCGCGGGTCCGCACCCTCGAACGGGAGAAAAGGGAGAAGGTGCAGGGATTTGTCAGGGATGCCAACCAGTTGATCTCCTCCATCGACGTCAAGGATTACACCCTCGCCGAGGAATTGGTGGAAAGCCTGCGCAAGTCGGCGAAGGATTTTGATTATTCGAAACCCCGCGCCGCCATCGAAACCGCCCGCAGCGCCAGCGGTTTGCATATCCAGAAAGCGCGCAGCGCCGCCATTGCCAAGGACGACAAGGGCGTGGCCGAAAACATCGCCCAGGCCGCCCTGATCTGGCCGACCAATCCTGACCTGAAAGCCTTCTCCACCCAGGTCGCCGCTTATGGCGACATGAACAGCCGGGTGCTTAATGACCTCGACACCCTGATCGCCCAGAAGAACTACCGCGAGATTTTCCGGGAGCAGACCAAATATGCCGGGGGGGTGCTGGGCAAACCGGAGTATGAGCAGAAGCTGAAAGGCGTTCTTGAGGAAGTCGCCAAAGTGGAACGCGTGGTTATTACCGCCGACGAAATGGTGAAGTCCGGGGACTCCAGCGGCGCGTGGGAACGGTTGGAGGAAATCGCCAAAACCTTTCCCGATGACAACGAGGTCAACCGCCGCCGCGCGGAACTCTCCCGGCAGAACGCCGGATTCATCCACGCCATCACCGAAGCCCGCCGCCATGAGGACAATGCCCGCACCGGCATCAGCCTCTCATGGTATCTGCGCGCCCGGCGCGCCTATCCCGCCAGCCTGTTCGCCAAGCAGGGCATCGAACGACTTGCCGATAAAATCCTTCCTGAAAAAGCCGCCCCGCCCGGCGGCCTGTAGGGCTGGCTGGAGTTGAGGTTCCCTAGCCGCGTCCGAGACTGTAAAACGACACGGCAAAGCTACAGACTAGCAGAACAAATCCGGCGAAAACTTGGATCCTGCGGGAAGGTGAAGCCCGTGAGTGGTCCTTGCCGGGCTGCAGCATAAGGTTGCCAGCCGCGATAAAGACCCCGGCGAGGGGGCCGGGGAATTTCCCGCTTCGGACATATTCCCCTGTGAGGATTAGGGTCCAGAGCAGCATCCCTACCCAGAAAAAGCGCATTCCATACCAAAAACGCAACTGCCTGCGGCTGGGCGGGATCGGGACTGCTTTCATCATGGATGCGAACTCCCGTGGCAGGGGCCTGCCCAAGAATATCGGGACGCCGGCAGGAGGTCAACAGTTCTCTTCCCGTGGGCGCGCGCCCCCGATTGGCTGCTGGGGTACAACAAACTGCCGATGCCCCGTGGTCAGGGGGCATCGGCAGCGTTGAGAGCAATCAAGCCTGCTTGGCTTTGTCGAACTGGGCGTCAAATACGATGTTCGAGCTGGGGAAATCCACCCGTTTGGTGTAGGCGCAGCTTTCGGCGGCGCCGAACTCGCGGTCCATCCCGCCGTCTTCCCATTCAATGCTCAGCGGACCGGCATAACCGATGTCGTTGAGAGCACGGATGATCTTCTCGAAGTTGATGTTGCCGCGGCCCACCGACTTGAAATCCCAGTAACGGTTGGGCTTGTGGAAGTCGACGTGCCCGCCAAAGACCCCGGCTTCGGTGCGGGTGTCACTCCAGGCCACATCCTTCATGTGCACATGGAAGATGCGGTCATGGAACTTGCGGATGAAACCCACGTAATCCACGCCCTGATAACCAAAGTGGCTCGGGTCGTAGTTGAATCCGAAGGCCGGATGGTAGTCGAGGGCTTCGAGGGCGCGCTGGGCGCTGGCGGTATCGAAGGCGATCTCCGTGGGATGCACTTCCAGCGCATAACGGATGCCGAGCTTCTGGTATTCATCGAGGATCGGTTTGAAGCGGCGCGCAAAATCCTTGTAGCCATTTTCAATCTGCCCGGGCAGCACCGGCGGGAAGCTGTAGCAGAGGTGCCAGATGCTGGAGCCGGTGAACCCGTTCACCACCTTCACCCCGAAGCGGGCGGCGGCATGGGCGGTCTTGATCAATTCCTCGGCGGCCCGCTGGCGCACGCCTTCAGGATTGCCGTCGCCGTAGATATAGTCCGGCAGAATCGTCTTGTGGCGTTCATCGATCAGATCGCACACTGCCTGGCCCACAAGGTGGGTGGAGATGGCATGGCACTGCAGGCCGTGCTGCTTGAGCTGGGTGCGGCGGTTGTCGCAGTAGGCCTGGTCGGCCTTGGCCACTTCAAAGTGGTCGCCCCAGCAGGCCAGTTCCACGCCGTCATAACCGAAGGATTTCGCCTTGGTCAGCATGGTCTCGATGGGAAGATCGGCCCACTGGCCGGTGAAGAGGGTAACGGGTCTGGGCATGGTCGGAGTTGGTTGAGAGGGCAGGGGAATCGTTCGGGATTGCGCCGCACCGGCGGCGGGCTGACACATGGCACGACTCCCCCGCTTCCTGCAATCAAAAA
>JAYUWQ010000994.1:0-6744 GCA_043753485.1 bacterium | reverse complement strand
AGACGACATGCACAGCCTTTCCGGTAAGGGAGGCCATCCCTCCGATAATAGTCATCGTGGTTACGGCGTCCCCCGCATCGAGCGTTAGGATCCCCCGGTCAAAACCCCGGCAGAAGGCGGGTTCGTCCGGACGGATTTCAATCAACCCGGAACCGCAATCCAAACCCAATCTTTCCACCTGGAACGTTTGTTTGGCTCCGAGGGAATCGACGATGTTTACCTCTATTGTGTGTGATTCCATTAATACCACAATACACCAGCCGGATAGCCCAATGCTCCGCATTCCTTCGGAATAACTACGCGGATTTCAGGAATCCATGCGGACTGCCAGATTGATGCGATATTGGCGGGGACTGATCCCGGCGACCCTCTTGAAGACGCGGTTGAACTGAGACACGGACTTAAAGCCCGTGTCGAAGGCGATCGTGGTAATTTGCAGACGGGCGTCCCCGAGGAGGTGCTTCACCTTTTCCACCCTCATCCGGGCCACATAATCGGTAAAAGTCATGCCCGTGGTTTGATGGAAAAGTTCACTGAAATACCCGGCGCTCACATTCACCACCTTGGCCACATGACTGAGCGACAACTCGTCGTCCAGATGAGCCAGCACCACCGCTTTGGCTTTGGTTACCGACTCACACTCCGCGGACTGGGCCTCCAGACTCAGCGCATTGGCGCATTCGGATAAATGCGTGGCGAAGATGTGCAGCAGCCTCAGCATCGGCCTGTATTGCTCCTGCTTCAAAACAGTGGTGGCAAACCAAGCGTCCTCCGCTTTTTTAAGATCAATCTTGGACCCCAGTTCGATCAGAGTTTGGGCTACTTTGCTGAACCGCTTCGCATCCGGGCGATGGAGCAAAATCTGCCCCGTTTGCAGGAAAGCGATGATCTTCTCCCCGACCCGCACGGGCACGGCGCTTTCGCATAGTCCGGCAAAACACCGCATGGATCTAGGCTCCAATCCCACGCGTTCCTCCAACCTTTGCTGCAACGCGAAACATGAAGCGCAGGACTCATGATTCTCCGCCATCATCTGGCAAAAAGCATTGCCGGTGGGGCGTGAAGACAATCCCCCCGGCCCGCTTCCCGCCTCCTGTAAATAGAGGGGAAGCCCTGTCGCCCCCTCAAAGGCACTTTGGTAATCCTGAAACAATTTGCTCCTGGTGAGCCTAAACGTCAGTGATTTTGCACGAACATCCCCATCGGGCCTAGGATGTTGCCGGTGCATGATTTTGAGAGGTGGAGACTAAAACCGTTGGAAAATACGTTATAAATGGCCTCCGATTCCCAATCAGATTTACAGCCATCCCTATTAATTGTCAAACAGGCGCTCCGGGAATCCCCTGAGAAATGAAGCATGGGTGATTGGTCTTAAGTCGGCACGAAGCGCCGGAAAGCCCATCAGACTTCATCCGGCGTGCCGAGGCGTTCGCTGTCCTTGGTGGCGAAGCAGAGGGCCACCGAAGCGGTGACGATGGTGCCGACCATGATGCGCCAGGGGAACTTGATGGTGGGAATCCAGTCAGGCTTCAGGCTGCTGAACGAACTGCCGGCGAAGATGCGGACCACATCGGTGTGCAGGTCGCTGAGGAACCCAACCACCAGAAAACCGGCGGCCATGGCGATGATGTTGCCGAAGTCGCTGCCACGATTTTTGGTGAAGAGGGCGACCATGAAGATCCCGAGCAGGGAGCCGTAGGTATAACCGAAACTGCCCAGGATGATCGGAATGATGCTGAGGCTGGGGTTGGTGGCTTTGACAAAAGCGGTGAGCAGACCGACGCCGATGAGCACCGCGGCAAAGGCCACGGTGGCGATCCGAATGATACGCACGCGGCCCCGTTCATCGGACTCGGCGGTTTTGAACCAGCGGAAGTGAAAGTCCCGGCTGTAGCTGGTGGCGAGTGAATTCAGGGCGGTGCCGAGCGATCCCATGGTGGTGGCGAGGACCCCGGCGATGACGAGTCCGCGCAGGCCGCCGGGCATGACATCGACGACGAAGTAGGGGAAAATCTGGGCGCTGTCCGGTTTTCCGGCAGCCATCGGCAGGTTGGGATCAATCTGGATATGCGTGTAGAAGACGTAGAGCAGAATGCCGATGCCGATCACGGCGGCGGTGACGGGGATGTCGGCAATGCCGGAGAGGATGGTGGCGGCAGCGCTCTGCCGTTTGTTCTTGGCGGTCAGCATACGCTGCACCATGTCCTGGTCTGTCCCATGGGTAGCGAGGGTGATGAAGGTGGAGCCGAGGAAGGCGGCCCAGATGGTGTATTCTGTGGTGAGGATGTTGGTGATCTTCTGCCACAGGCCCAGATCCGCCCATTGGGTACCAGCGGGGAGATCGCCATGCCACGACCAGAGGGAGAGGTCGAGGGGGCCTGTTAGATGGGTTTTGGCCCCTGCCCAGCCGCCGGGGATGTGGCCCAGCAGATACCAGAGGGAGAAGCCGAGGGCTCCGAAGAGGACGGCGATCTGCAGCACGTCCGTCCAGATCACGGCCTTGATGCCGCCGATGGCGGTATAGGCGGCCGTGAGAAGGGTGATGAGCACCAGCGCTCCGCCCGTGAACCAGAACTGCTCCCAATGGGAAAGCGGATTGCCGGGGTTGAGCCGGTTCCAGATTACCAGCAGCAGGACGGTGGGCACCCAGAGGCGGGAGCCGCTGGCGAGGGACCGGGTCAGCAGGAACACGGCGCTGGCCAACCGGCGGGTGCGGGGACCAAAGCGGTTTTCGAGGAATTCATAAATGCTGACGACGTTATGCCGGTAGAACGCGGGAATGAAGACGAAGCTGACGACGAGGCGGGCCAGCAGGTATCCCGCCATCATTTGACCGTAAGTGAAGTTCCGGGTGCGGAAGCCTTCGCCAGGCGCGCCAAAAAAAGTTCCGGCACTGATTTCGGCGGCGAGGATGGAGGCGAGCACGGCCCACCACGGGATGGACCGTCCCCCGAGGGCAAAATCCGAGGTGTCCCGGTTCCTCCGGCTGAAGTAGATGCCGATCCCGATGACGCCCGCAAAGTAGGCCGCGATGACGAGAAGGTCCGCCGTCAGTTTCCAACTCATAACGCAGCCGGGGCAGAAGATGAGGGGGTGGAACCGGTCTGCGGTCCGGAGATCCCGGTTTTGCTGACGAAGAGGACTACGGCCACGATCCCGCCGATGATGAGTCCGGTGGGCAGGCCCAGCAGGAAGAAACGGGTCAGTTGCGGGCCAGTGGGGCGGGAAAGGGACATGTCAGGGAAAAATCGCGCGGGGATTCCCCGCGGTGAAAAAGTTATTTACGGGGGATCTTGAGGCTGCGGCCGTCCCTGAGCATATCGGAGGAGAGACCATTGGCTTTTTTGATGGCGCTGACGCTGGTGCCGTAGCGGTTGGCCAGACCGTAGAGGGTATCCCCTTTTCTCACGGTGTAGGTCACGGTGCTGGACTTCGGCTTGGGTTTGGCGGCGGCCGGTTTGGGTTTCGGCTTCGACTTGGAGGCGGTGCTCGATTTTGGCTTGGAACTACTGGCGCTGGAAGCCGGCTTGGGCTTGGGTTTGGAGGAACTGGCGGTGGAGCCGGAGCCGCTTTCACCGGAGGCGTAGACCGGGGCATAAGGATTCGAGGTGGCTGCGGGCGGAGTCTCGTAATTTGGCGTGCTGGCGACGGTGGTTTCCGGTGGTTTCTCGTAAGTCTCGGTGTAGCTCTGCGGGGCTGCGGCGGGTTTGTTTTTGGAACCCTTCTTTTTGCCGGACACGACATCGGCAAGATAGTTGCCCTGTTCATCAAAGGGATATTCGCTCTGGGACAGATTGGTGCTGGGGGTGGTGTAGTCCACCACGTCGGAGTACCCGGACTTGGGTTTGGTGCTCTTGCAGGCACCGAGGGTGAGGCACAGCAGGCTGGTGGCCAGGGACATGAATCGGCGGGGAGGAATCGCGGTCATTGCAGCGGACGGTAGGGATGGATTGCCGGATGTCCAGAGGCGGCATGATGGAAATAATGCCGCCGCGGGAGCGGGGACAGGGAAGCGTCTCCTTCCTGCGCATTTTTTGCAGCAAAAGACAGCTTCACGGCCTTTGGACCGGCTCTGAACCAAAGTGGAGGGACAGGGCTGCCCTCAAAGGCAGGCGCCGGAACTCATGCTTCGGCGGGCGGCGCTTCGGGCTGGCTGTCCGGGTCGTTGGGGAACGGCGGCTCCACGTCCTCCGGAGTAGGCTCTCCCTCGGAGTTCGGCTCTTCGGAGGGTGACCACTCGACATCCGGAGCGTTGGTTTCGGCAGGGGAACTTCCAAGCTCGCTCCCGGGAACCGCTTCCGGGGTCGTTTCTGCGGCGGCCACGTCTCCTTCGGCCGAAGCTTTTTTGCCTTTGCCTTTTTTCTTGGATTTCGATGTCGCTGGTGGCTCCGAGGACCCTCCTTCGAGAGGAAGCTCGGTCTGGGGATCAGGAGCGGCGGGCGGGGTGACCGGTTCCGGCTCGGCCAATTTTACGCTGCGCAGTTCGGAGGAATTCGGGAGTTCATCCACGGTTTTGATGCCGAAGTGCTCGAGGAAGACGTCCGTAGTCTCGTAAAGCAGCGGGCGGCCCGGCAGGTCGGCGCGCCCGGCAATGCGGACCACGTTGCGGTCCAGCAGGGCTTGGATCGGGCCATCCACGCTGACGCCGCGCACGGCTTCGATGCTGCTTTTGGTGATCGGCTGGCGATAGGCGATGATCGCCAGCGTCTCCAAGGCGCTGGGGGTGAGGCGGGCAGGTTTTTTGTCGGGAAACAGCTCGCGGACCCACGGGGAGAACTCTGCCCGGCTCATGATCCGCCAGCCTGCGGGGCGTTCCACGAGGCAGAAGGCGCGGCCGGTTTCCTCATAAATCGCATTCAAATGCGCGATGGCGGCGGCAACCTGGGATTCCACCACATCGGCAAAACGGGTGATGGCTTCATCAGCATTCTCGCCATTGGCCTCGCGGGCAGTCACGACGGCGCTGCGGACGCAGCGGGTGATTTCCTTCGTGCTGGCTCCTTCCGGAGAGGCGAAGATGATGGATTCGACGATGTTTTCCAGCTCCCGGGGCATACGTGGTGGATCAGGTGTGTTCGTTGCGGTAAAGCGTGATTTCGCCCAGAAGATGATTCTGGGTGACACGGAATTGGCGGAGTTTGATCAGTTCGAGCAAGGCGACAAAAGTGACGATGACTTCATCCCTCGAACTGGCTTCCTGGAACAGGCTGAGGAAGACGATCTGCTCGCCCGGCAGCACGGTGCGCAGGAGGGTATCGATTTTATCGGAAACCGTGAACTTGTCGTCCATGATCTCGTGCAGGCCGATTTCCTCCTTCTGGAAGCGCACCAGCACCTTTTGGAAGGCGCGGATGAGATCGAAAATGCCCATCTCCGGCAGGCCGGATGGAGTAACGGTCTGGGCTGACACGGGGACTTCCGGCACCGCAGGGAAGACGTTTTCCATCTGCAGCTGGCGGCGGGCGAGGAACCCGGCGGCATCCTTGAACTTCTTATATTCAATGAGTTGCCGGATCAGTTCCCAGCGCGGGTCTTCCTCGTCATCATCCGCATCCGGCGGCTGGACGGGGCGGGGCAGGAGGGTCCGGCTCTTCAAATACATCAGATTGGCCGCCATCACGATGAACTCGCCCGCGAGGTCGATGTTCAGCATTTTGAAGGTGTCGATGTAGGTGATGTACTGCTTGGTGATGCGCTCGATATTCACGTCCAGCACATCCAGCTCGTCCTTCCTGATCAGATAGAGCAGGAGGTCGAGCGGACCTTCGAAGATATCGAGTTTGACTTTGTAGGTGTCTTCCACAGGCAGATTTGAGGGGGCGCGAGGTAAAGCCAGCGATGGACGCGGCGCCAGGGGTAAATTTCCGGCGGCGTGGCTGGCACTGCGCTGCTCCAGGCTGGGGCTCCACCGATGATGAATGGCAGCGTGACAATCCTTCCATTCCGGTGAAGGGAATTCCTGCGATGTTGCCAGACCAACTCCCCTTCCTCGCGGCGGCTATCATGGTCGTTGCCTTTCTGTACTCAAGTGTCGGCCATGCCGGGGCGTCGGGTTATATCGCCGTCATGTCCTTGTTCAGCCTTGCGCCGGCCGTGATCAAACCCACGGCATTGATGCTCAATATTCTGGTGGCCGGTATCGGTACCTGGCAGTTTTGGCGGGCCGGATATTTCTCCTGGCGTCTGTTCTGGCCTTTCGCGGTGCTGGCCATTCCTTTGGCGTTTGTGGGTGGATACATCAATCTTCCCACTCCGGTTTTCAAAGGGCTGGTGGGGGTGGTGCTGCTCTTTTCCGCCGTCCGGTTCTTCTGGCGTCCGGCCGATGATTCCGTGAAACAACTTCCCTCTCTTCCTGTGTCGCTTCTGCTCGGCGCGGGAATGGGTTTGCTCTCGGGCCTCACCGGCACTGGAGGTGGCATTTTTTTAACGCCCTTGCTGCTGATGATGCGCTGGGCGCAGGCCAAGCCGGCGGCGGCCGTCTCCGCCCTCTTCATTCTGGTCAATTCAGCGGCCGGGCTCCTCGGGAATCTCAGCAGCACCCAAAGCTTCCCGCCGTTCGCGATCCTGCTTGCCATCGCGGCGGTGGCCGGCGGCACCGCCGGTTCATGGCTGGGCAGCCGCCGGTTTGAGCCTGCCCTCATCAAGCGCCTCCTTGCCCTGGTGCTGCTGATTGCCGGCCTGAAACTGATCCTGACCGCTTGATCGCGAGGCCAACTGACCCTTGCCCCCGGGCGTGATCCAGCC
>JAYUWQ010000993.1:0-6749 GCA_043753485.1 bacterium | reverse complement strand
CGAGCGACTTGGGCTTGGTGTCGCTCGTCATGATGGCCTGGGCGATGGCCGCATGGCGGTCGCGGGAGAGGCCTTTGACGAGGGCGGGCACGGCGTCGGTGATACGGTCGATCGGCATGGGCAGTCCGATGATGCCGGTGGAATTGACCATGACCTGGGTGGGCTTCAGATCGAGAGCAAGGCCGGTAGAGACGGCCATGGCTTTCGCGTCCTGGATGCCGCGGGGCCCGGTGCAGGCGTTGGCGTTGCCGCTATTGACGATAATGGCGCGGATATCGTTCGACTTGAGGTGCGCCTGGCAGACGCGGACCGGGGCGGCCTTCACCTTGTTGGTGGTGAAAGTGGCGGCGGTAACGCAGGGCGCCGTGGAATAGATCAGCCCGAGATCGAGCCGCGGTTTGGCGGGATCTTTAATCCCGGCACTGACGGCGTGGCAGAGAAAACCTTCCGGAGCGCTGATGCCCCCGGGGATTTCTTTGTATGGTTTGGATTTCAGGGACATGGTCGGGCGGCGGAAAACAGAATCCGTAGTATGGAGTGATCAGACGGATTGCAAGCCAGTCACCGCAGGAAATTGGTTAAGAAGATTGAAGGATTGCATGGCCTGCGAGGCCGCCCCTTTCCAGAGGTTGTCCAGTGCGCTCATGAGCACGTACCGGGCCGTGCGCGGGTCCCAAGCCCACCCGAGGTCCAGAAAATTGGTGCCCACCACGTTTTTGGTATCAGGCATGCCATTGCGGCCCAGAAGACGCACAAAGGGCTCGTCCGCGTAGGCGGCCGCGTAGATGGCATCGAGGTCCGCCCGGCCCGGCCCGGCCACCGGATTGACGTAGGTGGTGGTGAGCATGCCGGCGGTGACGGGCACGAGATGCGGGGTGAACGAGATGACGACGGAAGTTCCGGCCGCGCGGGAAAGTTCCTGTTCAATTTCACTGAGATGCCGGTGCTTGGGCACGCTGTAGGGCCGCAGGCTTTCATTGCACTCGCAGAACAGCAGCGGCAGCGCCTCCTTGCGGCCCGCTCCACTGACGCCGCTCATGCTGAAAACGCAGATGCTGTCAGGATCGATCAGTTTGGCCCGCAGCAAGGGAATCAGCGGCAGCAGCACACTGGTGGGATAACATCCGGGCGAGGCCACCAGCCGGGCCTGGGAAATCGCCGCGCCATGGACTTCCGGCAAACCGTAGACCGATTCCTTCAACAACTCCGGCGCGGGATGCGGATGGTCGTAAAACTCCTGATAGACGGCCGGATCATCCAGACGGAAGTCCGCGCTGAGATCGATCACCTTCAGGCCCCGCGCCAGCAGGCCAATGGCAAATTCCGAGGCCACGCCATGCGGCAATGCCAAAAACGCGATCTCCGCGCCGCTGGCGGCGACCGCATCCATGTCAGGTTCGATGAATTTCAGCAGGGCCTCCGGCCCGCAAGCCCGGAAACGCGGGAACACGTTCTCCAGCGTTTTGCCGGCAAACTGCCGCGAGGTCACCGCCACCAACTCCGCGCCAGGGTGGCGCACCAAAATCCGCAGCAACTCAATGCCCGAATAACCACTCGCTCCGATGACCGCTGTCTTGATCCGTTTCATCGTTCAGCGTGGCCTTTCCAGATCTTGCCGCAACCCGAAAACGGGCCCAGCCGGGCCCCCTCCAGACCCAGGATCAAAGCGGCACGCCTTTCTGCTGAAAACCGGTGTGCATCCGTGGTTTTCGTGGAATGACTGCTTTCCCTTCCCTGATCCTGCTTCATTTTTTCCCATGACCATCGCTGGCCCCAATCATGATGTCTGTGCCGGACTTGATCCTGCGCAGGCTCCTTCCCCTGCGTTCATTGTTGATTTGGGAAGACTGCGGAAAAACCTCGCCCATCTGCGGTCGGTCCAGGAAGCGGCGGGATGCAAAATCCTCCTCGCCCAGAAGGCGTTTTCCTTATGGCCGGTCTATCCCATCATCCGGGAATATCTGGACGGGACCTGCTCCAGCGGGGCGTGGGAAGCGCAGCTGGCGCATGAAAAATTCGGGGGCGAGGTGCATGTTTACAGCCCGGCCTACACCGACGTGGACATGGACGAGATCCTGCCGATCGCCGATCATCTTTCCTTCAATACGCCCGCACAATATCAGCGGTTCCGGGACCGGGTGAAGGGCTGCGGGCGGAAGATCGAGTGCGGGCTCCGGATCAATCCGGAAGTCTCCACCGGACAGACGCCACTCTACGATCCCTGTGTGCCCGGGAGCCGGCTGGGGAGTCCATCATCGGCGTTGGCCGGGGCGGATCTGGAGGGACTCGACGGGCTGAACTTCCACACCCTCTGCGAACAGGACAGCGATGCCCTGGAAGCGACCCTCGAAGGGGTGGAGGCAAAATTCGGCCATCTGCTGCGGCGGGTGAAATGGCTCAACATGGGCGGCGGGCACCACATCACGCGGGCGGGCTACGACACGGAACGCCTGATCCGCCTGATCAAAGGCATCAAGGAACGTTATGGGATCGCGGTGTATCTGGAACCGGGAGAGGCCATTGCCCTGGGCACGGGCGTGCTGGTTTCAACCGTGCTGGATACCCTGCACAATGCGATGGATCTGGCGATTCTGGATGTGTCGATCACCTGCCACATGCCGGACTGTCTCGAGATGCCCTATCGCCCTGACATCCGGGGAGCCGGGCACCCTCGGGAACTGCCCCACACCTACCGGCTGGGAGGCGGGACCTGCCTGGCCGGGGACATTATTGGCGACTATTCCTTTGCGGAGCCATTGGGCACCGGGCAGCGGCTGATTTTTGAGGACATGGCGCACTACACCATGGTGAAGACCAGCATGTTCAACGGAGTCAAGCACCCGGCCTTCTGCCTGTGGGATCCTGAATCCCGGACTCTGAAAACAGTCCGGCAGTTCACCTATAAGGATTTCCGGGACCGGATGGGCTGATATTCCGTACCCGGCCGGGGATGATTCCGGCGGTTGATACCGGGAAACAGGGGACTCCATCATCCCGGAATCCATCCCCGAAAATGCCGTGGACAGAAAATCCCTCCATCGGATAATATCCCTTGAATCCCAACTCCTTCTTCCGCCATGAAACTGCTGCCTGCCCTGTTCCTTTGCCTCGCCCTGCCCTGTCCGGTTTTTGCTGCCGACAAAGCGGAAACCACCGCCACCGCCAAGGTCAATCTGAGCCAATTCACCTTCGGCAAGACCATTTCAGGGGCGGAGGTCACCACCGATTCCCTCAAAGGCAGTCCCGTGATCGTGGAATTCTGGGGAGTGAACTGCGGTCCGTGCCTGGCCGCGATGCCGATGTTCAACTCGCTGGCCAAGCGCCACGAATCCAAGGGCCTCAAAATTATCGGAGCGCACTCCCAATCCGCCACAGACGAGGAAGTGCAAAAAGTGGTGAAGTCGCTCAAGATCAAATTCCCTGTGACCGCCGGCGCGCAGCATCCTCTGAAATTCAGCGGCATTCCGCACAGCGCGGTCTTTGCGGCGGATGGCACCATGCTGTTCGAAGGGCACCCTGGCGACAAGGATTTCGACCGTGCGGTGCGCGACGCCCTTAAGACCGCCAGCCCTGCCAAGGACAAACCCAAGGATGATGCCCCTGCCACCACCAAGGCCACCGGCCCCCTGGTGCCGGAGCGCACTTGGACGAATGCCGAGGGCAAACCGCTCGCCGCCGCTCTGATTACGGTGGCGAATGGTCAGGGCACTTTCCGCCGCAAGGATGGGACCACATTCAGCTATATGATCGACAAGCTCTCCAGTGCCGACCAGGAACTGATTGTAAAAGCCCAGCAGCCCTGAGAAGCAGTTCAAGCGGCCCTCATCCGCCTTGTCGTGAACCAGAGGATCCGCCGCGGACCTACTTGACGATGAAATCGGCAGTCTCCAGATTCTGGTTGGCGTCGTAAGACGATCCACCAAGGGCGACTCCAGTCACTTTAAACGTAAACGTTCCGGCATTTTTGGTGAGGGCACTGGAGAATTTGGCGGTTCCGGTGCTGCCGGTTTGGACCGTGGAGGTGCCTGAGGTGAGGCCAGACCAGGTGCCGGTTACGGAAGCATTGGCCTTCAGATTTCCCGCCGCGTCCTTGACCGTCACCACTGCCGAGGCCTGGGTGCCCCGCTTGGAAACGGTTTTGCTCATCGTGATATTCGAGACGTAGACGAGGACGGGAGGGCTCTGCACGGTGACGGGAACGGAAGCCGATCCGGAGAGACCGGTGCTGTCCTTCACCACCAGCGAGGCCGTGTAATTGCCCGGAGTAGTATAAGTATGTGAGGGGTTCGGTTCCAACGAAGTGCTGGTGCTGGTGCTGCCGTCGCCAAAATGCCAGTCATAGGTCAAAGCGCCTGCTTCAGGATCAGGATCATATGAGTCGCTGCTTGAAAAATTGACCGTCAAGGGAGCCAAGCCACTGCTGCCCACCACTGAAATGACGGCGACGGGTGGGCTGCCCGAGGGGGATGGCACGCTGCCAGTCAAACTGAACTGCCCCAGACTGCCATAATCCGAATAACCGGCGGCATCGGTGCCTTCCACTGACAAGTAATAGGTACCGCCAGTAACATTGACGCTGAGGCTGGCCTCCAGGGTCGCTGGATTGGCACTGGCAATCAGATTGCCCGAGCCGTTGTAGAGCCCCAGCATGATGTCCAGGTTGGCATCCGGGTTGGAGGGAACTACACTGAAGGAAAGCAGACCCGCTCCGGTATCGACCCGGTAGAGATCGGCATCGGCCTGGCTCTGAATGATACCGGTGGCTGAAACCGAAGCCCCGGCGAGCGGGACTGCCGTCAGGATATCATCCCCCGCAAGGTCCGCACTGCGGGGGATGAAACCATCGATGTCGGCGGTATCGTTTTCGGTATTGTTGGCACCGGCATATTCCCCCCGGCTGAATTGGGTGAGGGCGCTGTAATAGCCGACCCCCATGATCGGGGCCCAGGCACTGGTGCCCGTGTAATATTCGGTTCCATCCGTCTTGCCATCATGATTCAACGCGACCGTGTGCCCGGCCTCATGGCTGGTGGCTTCGGCCACATATTTCGGGAAACCATTGCCCAATTGCTCGGGGAAAACAAAAGCCGGAGTGTCTGTGTTCCACCCGAACGAATTCATATAGGCCACCCCGCCGGCACCCGCTCCCAGCCATTGATAACTGCTGCCTCCGATGACAATCCGGATCCCGTAGGCGGTATCGGTGCTGGTCGACTTCCGCAGGGATTCGAGCGGTGGCTCCTCGGTGGTGACATCCACATCCCACGCCGCGTAATCCTCACTCACCCGTTTCCAGATTTCCTGAATATTGGCCTGTTCTCCTTCGCTGAAGGAAGCCGCATTGCCATCGGTGTTATAGACGGGCGTGGTGAAGGCCGCTCCGCCGGTGAAGTTGGTATTCCAGGAAGTGGATGAGGTGGTATGACCGTTGAAATCCAGATAAATCACCCGGCTCATGCCCGGTTTGCTGTGCAGCTGGAACGTTTCCGCCGCCGGATAAGTCAGGAGGGCATTCGTGCCCGCATTTTGGGCCGTGGGAGCTTGCGCCGTCATGCCCTGGCAGGCATACAGGAGGCGGCCGGAACGGTCCGCCCGCAGGTCCCGGTCCCGGAGACAAAGGGCGCCAAGCTCCAGTTCGGTCATGCCGTAGAAACGGGCCACTTCCGGCAAACGGGTCCCGAGGGCACTGATGATGGCGGCTCCGCGGGCTCCCTTGCCGAGATTGAGGGCGGGAAAGGCCGGTTCGGGAGCGTTTTGCGCTGAAGTGACGGAAATCGACGCCGCCAAAGAAGCGAGCAGCAGGACAGGAATGGACCGGGTGGGTTTCATGGATGAGTACATTGGGGGGTATTTTCGTTTGAGTAATGAGCCTTTAATTATGGAAATTATATTATTTTCAATGTAATTGCAACGCAATTCTCCCCCTGCCCCCAGCCCGGATTTTCTCCACTCCGCGTTCTCCACCTCTATCAGCGGGTGATTTTCAGGCGGTAAAGGCGGCGCGTCGTGCCCTGCGGCACATTGTCATGGACGGTGACATTGCGGAACACCGTGTCGACGACCGCTTCGCTGACAAAACCGGTGCCGGATGGGGCCCCGCCTGCCGTGCTGGTGGCGAGATCGGTCCAATTGGACAAGTCGGTGCTCACCTGGGCACGGTAGGTCAGGTCGGTGGCGAGGGGATCGCGGCGGAAGGTCAGGACGACCGGTCCGCCGGTACTGACTCCTGCCGGATTGACGGTGAACCCTGCTGCCGGATCGTTGGGGGTGCGCGGAGGGAAACCCCACGCGTATTCCACTCCATCCGGAATGCCGTCACCATCGGTGTCATACGTGTCCTCGATGAACTGCCCCGTCAGATAGGACGTGAGTTCCCATGCCTTCCGGTGGCTGGGAGGGGCCGGAACCGGGACGTAGTTGAGCACCAGACGGGGCCGGGAGGTGGACAAGGCGATGGAACGGGAAGCAAACCGTTTGGCGGAAGGCGCGGCAAAATAGATGGTGCCGGACACCGCCGAGGCATTGGGAACCGTCAGGGTCAGAACGTTGGTGCTGGAGTTGATACCGCCCACCGCGATTTTTGCGCCTGGGCCGAGTCCGGTGCCGGATACCACCATGCCTGCCACCAGATCGTCGGTGTCCGAGACCGTGATGGCCAACTGCCCGGAAGCGCCGGTGCCGGTTTTGACGGCACTTTCCAAATCGGCCTTGAGCAGCCAGCCGAAGTTGCCGGCCGGATTGGCCAGCCA
>JAYUWQ010000992.1:0-6763 GCA_043753485.1 bacterium | reverse complement strand
AACAGTCTATTATGCCACCAGGGGTAGTGGGATATCCATTTTGGCGGGTAGCATATTTCGGGTGGGGTTGGGGCTCAAAGTGATTGAGGGACAATCGTGTAGCACAGGCGTTGGCAGCATATCCAACCCAAACCGGATTTGCAAGAAATTATGGAGAAGGTTCGGAATTGTTAAGGGAGAGGAAGGCCACAGCCGGAGCGCAGCGGAGACAGCCGGAGGCAAATGGCACCGATCAGGGCCGCTTATTGGGCGGGAGTGCCAGCTTCCCCAGTGCCCAGCTCAGCTGGAGGGGCAGGAGGAGCCACTACAGTGCCAGCCTCATCGGTGACAGGAGTAGTAGCGACAGAAGCTTCCACTTCCACCGGAGGATTCAGCCGGTCACGCTGAGCACCGAGGGCAGCATCCAGCTGCGCATCCGCATCGGAAAATTTCTGGTTCGCGGCATGGAGCGCATCGACCTGCCCTTGCAGCGCCGCGTTCCGTTCCGCCAGCGGCTGGGCCACCTTGAGCACTTCGGCCAGAGCGGCCTGACTTTCGGCCAGAGCCTGACGGCCACTGACTACGGCGTCGCCCAGAGCGGCGACCACGGCGAGGGATTCTTCATCGGTGAGGGAATACATATCGGTTTGGTTTGGATTGAGGGGGTGGGTCAGGGAAAGCAGGCGCGTTTGTGCAAGGATCCGCTTGTGCAGTTTGGGGAACAGCACCGCGAAGAGGGTAAGTCCAAAGATTCTCACAGGCAGGGTTCCGGCTTTTCCACAGTGCGAGCATTGTAACCATATGGATCAGGTGCGCAATGGATTTCGACACAATGTTCCTTCCCGCCCGCCCGCGTGTTGATGCCATCCGGACTGGCCTTCGGTTCCCCGGTCTCCATCGCCATCCCCGCGAAGCTGGCCTGCCCCGTGATCCGGATCCAGGGCGTCACCTCATGGAATGGCCGGTCCACTGGAGGCGCCGGAGGATTCATCCGCGGCAGCCGCAGCGGTGCCGGCACCTGAATGACATCACTTCCCTCCACCGCCCGCCATGCATCATCGTTCGTCTCATTCGCCACAAACCAGGGCACCGGGCCATGGCCATCCTGCTGCCACCAGCCTTCCACCGTCACCCGCCCCTTAACCTCATCCAGCCGCAGCGCACTGGAGGCATAAGGCTTCGGCCGGTAGGGCATATCGAAATCACTGGGCCGCAGCTTCACCAGCGTTTCGATCCGGCGGGGCACCTCACCCACATCCGGCCCTTCCGTCCCCAGCTCGTAAAGGCGGTGCACCCCATCATCATCCAGGCTGATCGCCCAGCAGTGCGGCACCCCCTTGATCGTGCCCGTGATCAGACACACCGGATAAATCCCCGTCCACAGCCCATCCCACACCGGCGCCTCCCTGACAATACTCGGCCTCTCCTGCAGGGCCACCATCCCCCGATGCCGCACCCGCGTCGGTTCCTCCGCACTGTTCCCCGGCACCCGCTCCGGTTCCACCGTCATCAGCGTGCGTCCGTCATGCCGCGCCGCCCAGCGGCGGAAGAGGTGCGTCCCATCGCCCCCCGCATACAACGGCCACACCGCGTTATCGAAGAGGGACAGCCGCGCATCCTCATCCCGTCGCAGCGCCGCTTTCAGCGACATGATCCGGCCATCATGCGCCGTGAAAATCACATCATCTCCGCGCGCCACCAGACTGTTCGGCGCCCCCCCTCCCGTCTCCGGCAGTGGCGTGCTCGTGATGTCCACCGTCGTCCACGTCTCGCGCGGCAGACTGACGTTATAAGCACGCACTCCCTTTTCGCAGAACACCAGCAGAGGCCCCTGATCTCCATTCCTCCCCAGCGCCGGCGCAAAGATGATCCCCGTGATCAGTCCCAGCGACCCCGGGATCTCAAACCACCTGGCATTTTTGAAATACTCCGTGTCCTCCGTGAAGCTGAGCACACTATCCCGGGTCGGATCATTCTCATGATCTGAAAACTGGATGCGCCGCCGCCCCGGCATCACCACCGCCGTCCGCCCCCAGCCGTCCGCCATCATCTCCCCAGTGGGGAAACCCCTCGTGGGATCAGTCCCCTGCACCGCCGCATCTCCGGTCAGGATCACCGGCGGATTGATCCCGTCCTGACACACCAGATGTTTCCCGCGCTGCTGGAAAAAGACCTCCGCCTTGTTCTTGGAAAAAGGCGCCCCTGGCAACGCCGCTTTCACCGTGTAGCCCGCCGGATCCAGGATCAGCACCTCCCCGGAAAAAGCCACCACCAGCCGAGGCCCGTCCGGTCCATCGTAGAACCCACCGCCCTGGAAGACGCCCCGCTCAAACGCCCGTTGTGCCGTCAGCGTATCCCACCGCAAGGGCCGCACCTGCCAGGGCGGCCGCGTTTGGATCCACCCATTGCGCACCGTCCCATTCACGATCAACGGGGCCTCATCCTCGGCCGTCAGCCGGTAGGGTCCCGGCGCGGCGTTTATGCCGCCGGCAAAGGAGAGCCAGAGCGCGGTCGTTGCCATGGGAAATCAGGGGAGGAAACCATCCAGAAAAACAGAACAGCCCATCGCGCTGTAGGTGCCTCCGGCATTGGTATATTCCCCCGCTTCAATGCTGATGGTGCTGCTGCCATCGATCGGTATGATGGCAATCCCGGTATTCCCATCACTGGACCCCGCCACCCCAAGCACAATCCGGCAGCGTTCGTCCCCGTTCACCTTCACAAACAAGTCGAAACTGCGGGTGCCACTGTAGCCATACAGACTGATGGAGATCAGCGCCGCTTTGTAAGTCGCGTCAAACCCCGTGTAGGTCGCCAGGTCCCGCATCACGGTCTCCGACGTCCACGCCGCCCCCCCAGCCTTGGACTGGGAGTAAAGCAGAGGCCGCGGCGCTGACTTCCTGAACTGCTTGAGCGTCGGCACCGTGATTTCCGCCACGGGCACCGGCACCGGCGGAGGCGTGGCTACCATCGTCGAGCCCGCCTGCAGCACCATGCCCGGAGGCAGGCTCAGGTTTTTCACCGCGATCAAATCCCCCGTCACCCCCGTGATCTCCCCATACCCAAAGGGCGGAAACCAAATCTGCATCCCGGCCACGGCCCACTGGCTCGCCCCCGTGCTGTAGATCTGGAAAATCCCCCCCACTGCAGGAACCTCAGCCGCTTGCTTCAGCACCGGATAGATGCTGACCAAAGCGCCCGGCGCCCCGGCAACCGCCCCGCCCGTCACCGCAGAGGCCGCCCCACTGGAGCAGCCGCACCCGCTGTAGGCCGCCGGCGTAGCCAGCACCTGGGTGCCAGGGGGAACGATCGTGGTAGGCGCCGGCACCGGGGTATCCCAGGCCGCTCCATTGGAAGAACAACAGTTGCTCATGATTGGTTATTGGGTGGCTTGAAAGTGCATCGCATCACGCGCCCAGAAGGCCCCGGCCGGCAGCCAGCCTTCCCGGGCAAAGGCCTCCATGATCTCCAGCGGCATATCCGCTGCCGTGGGCCAATGGGTGTGCAGTCCGTTGTCATCGGCATCAAGATCGATCGCCGCCCCGCGCGCATGCAGGCTGGGCGAGGATCCGCCCCGCATCGGCCGGTTCGCATAGATCCCGCCGTAGTCTTCGGCCTCCTCCATCACTCCCGGAGTGGTGCTCCATCGGTCACCGATCTCCTTCAGCACCCGCAGCAGGGAATCCTTCACCTTCGCATGGCACCGGCCCTTGGTGGCCAGCTTCCCTTCATAGTAGATGGGATAGGGAAAAGCAAAAGTCACCAGCTGGCTCTCATCCCCCGGTGCCCCGTAGAACCGTTGCAGGCTGGCCTGATCAGTTTTCGGCCAGGGGTGGGGTTGGGGCATCAGGGAACGCAGATGCCGCTGGCAAAGCTCGATGGATTGCCGCCCCCAGAATCCATCCGGGGTGGCCCCGATGATTTGTTGGAGGCGGATGATTTCAGCGCGGTTCATTTGGCAATGCGTTTGAGCCACGCCAGGGCCAGCTCCAGCGCGAGGTTGATTCTGGATCCCGTCACCCCGGGGAAATGCGTCGTGATGAAATCACGCACCTGCCCGGCCCGCCGCTGGTTGATTTCTTCCTTCTCCGCAGGCGTCATGCCCTCGGCTTTCTGCCAGTGGTCCGCCGCCAGGGCGACCATGTCCACCACGCGCAGAAAGTCGCTCCACTTGAGCGAGGTGAACACCCGGAGGATGGGAATGAGGAGTAAAGATAGGGGTCTCATGAAGTGATGATTTGGTGAAGGATAAAGCCCAGCGGACCGAGCCCGAAAACTGCCGCCAGCAAGCAGCCAGCCGTGCCCGCCCCGGCCTCAGCGCAGGAGTCCTTTGAGCAGAGCGATGGCAGCGTTTTCATCGGCAGCGAGTCGTTCAATTGTTGAGGGGACCGGAGGCACCGGCGCCGGATTTGTTGACGTGTCCGGAAAGAGCAGCGCGGAGTGGTGCGCCGGCACCGGAACCAGCGGCGCCCGCAGCACCCGCACCGCCGCGCGGAAGTCGTGGGAGCAGCTAGAAAGGCCACAGCACCACACGGCCACGGGTAAGCTTGCGCAGCACCATCGCGAAGAGACCAAGGAACATAAGGATCGTGGTGGCATGGGTGTTGAGGAATTGCCCGAATTCCGGGTAGTTCTTCCCCACCGCTCCGGCGAGGAAGGTCAGCAGCCCCGCCACCGCCGTCTTGCTTTCAAAGATCGGTTTGGCAGGGGGCAAGGAAGTTTCTCGCGGGTTTGTTTGCATAGGAGTTTTGTATTCAGGTGGAACAGTGTAAATCTGGATTCAGGAAAAGTCACGGGGTTTCACTGGCGCCCTTTGATCTGGGCTTTGATCTCCTCCAGCCCCTCCAGGATGTGTTTGGTGTCCTGCTGCAGGACCGTGATCGACCGGCGCTCATCATTCCCGGCCGCTTCCAGGGTGGACAGCCGCCTTTCATGCTGACCCACCAGCGCCGCATTGACCGCATCCACCCGCATCCAGGTGATGAGGCCGACAAAGGCAGACCCACTGCACACCGCCGCGGCGATGATCATGGGGAGATTGAATCGGATGGCGGGAGGCATGGTTATGGGGAGGGTATGGGTGGAAGAACCAGAGCTTGGGATTCAGCAGCAGCCGCATCCGCGGCGATTTTCGCCTGCTGGGTGGCTTCCCTGCCCGCCGCGATGGAACGCTTCGTCCCCTCCTGTGCGACAATCCGCCTCGTCCCTTCCCCCTGGATTATTCGCGTGCCGTCAGTGAGGCCTTTAGTGACGATGCCAGTGCCGGCAACTGTGCCAATCGTTTTGGTAACGACCCCGAGGCTTTTGGAGTTGTTGATCGTCCGGGCCGCAGCCCCCTCCGGCCCAATGGCCAAGTCTGAGGCATCACCCCCGGCGGAGGCATAGACGTAGGTGCCCTTCGTCCGGTTGCCCGCCATCACCGTACAGGCAGGCTGCATGGCAAGGGTCGCCGTGAGGACAGACAGGAGGCAAATGCGGAATAGGGTATTCATGGGAAAAAGAGTCAGGCCGGCCGGATCCAGGCGCGGAAGAACGCCCGGTCGGCGCGCGGCACCGTCGCCACCACGTAGGACCAGCCGGTGGCCAGCACCCGCCACCCCACCAGATCGGCGGAAATTTCCACGGTGATGTCCTCCCCTGGTTCACTGATGGACACCGCCGCCACCTTCCGCCCCGTCAGGGAGAAACGCAGGCCCTGCACTTGGCCGGGCGTGGCCTCCACCAGCAGGGGATCACTGGGCGGGCCATCCCCCCAGGCATTGACGGCCAGCACCCTTACCGCCGTTGCCGCGTCAGGGAAGTCCGGCACCCGCAGCTCCGTGGCCAGGCCGGTTCCCTGATCCACCACCGCGGCCAGCTCCAGCCATGCCCCGGAGGCGGCGTCCTGACGTTCCAGCCGGTAGGAGGTTACGGCATCGGCGGCCGGGTTGGCGTCCCAGACAAAAGTGGCATCCCGGGCCGGGCAGGCCAGGGGAGCGGCCAGCAGAGCCGTCACAAAAATAGCAGGAATGTAGCGCATGGGGTCAGAAGTTCGCTTCCACCGAGCCGTAGGTCGTCCCGTTGATCCGGCGGAAAGTATAAATGTCCGTCTTCGCGCCCGCCGTCTGCGTGGGGACAACCCCTCCGGACCAGCTCACCGCCGGCCACGTCACCGTGTAGTTCCCGGCCGTGTTCGTCAGGGCCACCCGGATCACCCGGCCATTGGTGGGATTGGAAAAGGTGAAGGTGCTGTTGGCTGCCAGCGTCTTGGTAAAGACGGCCGCCGCCGCCCAATCAATATCCAGCGCCGTGATCGCCGCCTCGGATCCCGTGCCGCCCTTGGTCACCGACAGGGAGCCGCCGATATTGTTCAGGACTGCCGGCGCCCCCCACAGCAGGTCATACCGGTAAAACTCCTGAGGTTCCCCTGCCACAAACATCCGCGTGCCATTGGGATGCATCGCCACGCCTTCCGGTTGGGTTGCGGGCGTGGCCACCTGTTCCAGCAGCGTCCCGCTGCGGTTGATCCGCACCACCTTGTCAGATTCATCGGAGACCAGCAGGAGGGTATCCGTGTTCGGATCATAACTCATATCGGAAACGTCCGTCAGCGTGCCGCTGAAAAGCGCGTTGATGCTGCACAACGCTGATTCCGTCCCAAAAGACATCGTGCCCGTGGCTGTCAATGTGCGGGTGAAGATCTTGGCCGCGCCCGTCCCCGGCGTGTTGTCGGATCCCAGCGTGGTCTGCTTTTCCGAAGTGTAGTAAATCGCCCCCCGTCGCGGATCGTAGGCCACCGCCTCCA
>JAYUWQ010000991.1:0-2689 GCA_043753485.1 bacterium | reverse complement strand
CGGTGTATCAGGCGTTGTGGAATGGGGACTTCATCTGTGCGGTGAAGGTGCTGGAGGAGGGGGCGCTGCACCGGGATTATCTGACCCGGGTGCTGGAGCAGCTGCAGGAGCTGCCGCCCCATGCGGGGCTGCTGCCGGTGTATGCTTTTGATTTGGAGGATGAGGTGCCGCACATCAGCATGGCGCTGTTGCCGGATGGGGCGGTGACTTTCGATGACCTGGCGGGACAATTGACGCAGGATGAGGCGTGGACCTTGCTAAGGCAGCTGGCGGAGGCGCTGGCCTGGCTGCATGAACATGGCCTGGTGCATGCGGGGCTGACGGGGGGGAATGTGCTGGTGGTGGCGGAGGAGGATGGCACGCCGCGGGCGTTGCTGACAGATGTGGGGCAGGCCTGGCTGGGGGATGGGACGATGGAACGGCTGCATGATCAGGCGCCGTATGTGCCGCCGGAGCGGTGGCGGGAGCCGGGCCGGGTGCTGCAGGATGGCCATGCGGAGACGTGGGATGTGTATGCCTTCGGAGTGATGGCGTGGCGGTTGCTGAATGGGCGATGGCCGCGGGCGAACAAGCTGTTTGACCGGGTGCTGGCCTCGAAGGGGGAAACCCTGACGGTGGACCCGCCGGCCTTTGCGGAATGGCTGATCGAGGAACCGGCCCCGGCCTGGCTGGGGATTCCCCAGGAGTCCGCCGGGAAACAGGCGCGGGCCATGGTGCTGCGGTGTCTGGCGATCGATCCGGCGGAGCGTCCGGCGTCCATGATGGAAGTGGCCCGGGTGCTGCGGGAGTGCTTTGAGGCCGCCCCTGACAAATTGCCGGTGACGGTGCCGGTGGTTAGTGAGACGTGGTTCACGGCGGTGCCGCTGGCTCAGGTATCGCGGCCGGTGCGGCCGGAGGAATCATCGCAACCGGTGGCCCTGAAATTGGAGGGACTCTGGGATGCTCCGGAGCAGAAGGTTCCTTCCGGGGACACGGCAGCGACCGCCCTGACGGATGTGGCGGGGATCTTTGCGGAGCGGGACACCGAGGTCTGGACCCTCCCCCGGGAGAAGACCGGGCCGTTCGCGCCTGGCGGGGCGGGGACGGATTCTGAACCGGTGGCTGAGGCCACCCCGAAGACTCAAGTGCCGGCGGCGCGGAAAACCAAAACGCCGGAGACTTCCGGGGCCGGACGGCGCCTGGCGATGGCGGCCTCGTGGGCGCTGGCGCTGGGGGGCGGCGCGGCGGCTTTCCATCACTATCAGGAAGGGCAACACACGCGGGGGGAGCTGGAGCAGGTGAAACAGGAAGCCGGTCAGGTCCGCGGGGAGGCCACGCAGGCGGAGGAAAAAATCCGGCAGATGGAGGCGGAGCGGACCAGTGCAAAACTGGCGGGATTGTCCGCGGCCCGTGATGAATGGTCCGGCCTGGTCTCTGCGATGTTGGCGGCCCGTCCGGTGGAGCCGGTGGCGCTGGAGGCCTGGAAGCCAGCGGCGACGCCCGTGGCGGACCGGTTGAAGGCGGCGCTGGCGGCCGCGGATTCCGAACCTTCCCTGACAGCCGGTGGTCTGGAGCCGGGCTGGCAGTTGGCTGAATTGTGTTCGGTGCTGGGCCGCAAGGATGAGGCGCTGCCCCTGCTGGAAAAACTGGCGCGGGATCTGGAAATGAGGGGAGCCGGTGGAGGGGCTCCGGATGGGGCGCGGCAATTGCTGGCGGCCCGGATCGGCAGCCGCCGCGGGGCCATCCTCCTGGAAGATCTGAAATCGATGGAAGCGGCCCTGCTGCTGACGGCGGCCTCCCAGGCTTATGAAGGGTGGCTGATGACGAATCCTGACCGGCATGAGGTGGAGCGGGAGTTTGCGGTGACTTCCCTGCTGGAAGGCCGCGCCCTGATCGAGCGGCAGCAACTGGACGCGGCCCGCACGGCCCTGAACCGGGTGGCCGGTCTGCTGGGCCAGCCGGATGAGCCGGGCTTCCTGCCACAGGATCATTTTACCCTGACCGATACCCTGTTTGCGCTGGCCGGAGTGGACAGCGTGGGCGGGAAGCTGGAGCAGGCGATCGAACAGCATATGACGGCGGTGCGCCTGCTGGTAGCCTATGACCAGGCCAACCGGATGTCGGTCCCCTGCCGCCGGCGGCTCGCAGATGGCTACTTCGGGCTGGGCAAGCTGCTGACCAAAAATGGCACGCCGCGGGATGCCAGTGTGGCTTTCAGTGAAGCGGTGAAGCTGCTGAGCGAACTGTCCAATGAAACGCCTGCGGAATCGTTTTACCGGCTCCAGCTGGCCCTCACGTATAACGAGGTGGCGCAATTGATCCGCACCTCGCGGTCCAACGCGGCGGGAGCGAAGGAAGCCCTCGAGTATCAGGACTTCAGCGTCACTATCCTGCGCAATCTGAATGAGGCCAACACCCTCGATAACCAATTCCGCCAGCACCTCGCCTCCTCCCTCGTGCTCAACGGGGAATTGCATGAACTGGCGGGAGAACCGAGAACCGGCCTGACCCGCCACACGGAGGCGCTGACCCTGCTGGAGGAATTGCTGGCGGAACCCACCGTGGCGGAAAATGACCGCCGGGAATGCCGCCGCCTGTCGGCCCGTGCCTGGACGGCCACCGGCGGCATTCAGGAAAAAGCCGGTCGGAAGGATGAAGCCATCGCCAGTCTCAGCAAAGCGCTGGAGGCCTGGAGCGGCTTTGCCGGAGA
>JAYUWQ010000990.1:0-6778 GCA_043753485.1 bacterium | reverse complement strand
CCGATGCCGTGCAGCAGGTAGAGAACGGGGTAGCGAGCAGCATCCGTGTCATAGCCCGGCGGGGTGTAAACGAAGCACCTCCGCCACTTGCCCGTGATATTAGAATGATACCACTGAAGGCTCACGCTTCCGTGCGGCACACCGGTCCTGGCGGCGTAGAAGTCCCCGTCCTTGTCCGGCACTTCCACCCCGCTGGTGTCGCGGCCCCAGCCGAAATACATTTGCGTTCCCGGGTCATTGACGCGGAGCCCGTCCACCGTGAACCAATGATAGTGAAATCCCGGCGCCGCTGGCGGTGTGGTGGTTTCCCAGACGCCCCCGGCGTTTTGGGTCATCTCCAGCGGTTTGGCCACGAGGCCATCGCCGCCCTCCAGCATCACTTTTTTGGCTTCAGGAGCCTTGAGCCGGACGGTCACGCTGTGGTTCGCGTTGATGCGGGGAAAGGCCTGACCGGGGAGATTTGTCCCCGAGGGAGTCGGCTGGGCCACTCCCGGGCTCAGGAGGAGAACACCTGTCAGGCTGGCAACAAGCAGGCACGACAGCACAGATCTCCGGCCACCCATCGGGCACAGGGAGGGTTTCCAGAGGCGGGGAAATCGGTTCAAAAACAGAAGCTGTGGAGATTCCATGGGTTTATTTGGGCGGAATGAGGAGCCGTGAGCCCGCCGTGACTTAAACGCGCGGACTCCGCTTCTATTAGCAGCGGAGAGCAGGTATTCCCATGGCAACGCGTCCGCGCTGGCCGGACAGGTTAAACGCGGCCTTCATCCGGGCGGAACAAGACCTTGCATGCCCTCACTTTTGGGAAACCCTGTCCGGCTCTGCGACACCCCATTCCACTGCATGAAATTCCCTCCCGCCCGACTCCTCCCGGCCCTGCCGGTTTCCCTTCTCGCAGCATGCCTCGGCATCCTCCCTTCCTTTGGCCAGGAACCGAAAAACGCGGATTGGCCGGAATATCTCGGAGGGAAAACGCGCAGTCTCTTTTCGCCGCTGGCTCAGATCACCCGGAAAAATGTGGGGCAGCTGGAGCTGGCGTGGACATTTGATACCGGCGAAAAGGGAGAATATCAGGCGAACAATCTGATCGTGGATGGGGTACTCTACACGCCGTCTCAATCCCGCCAGGTGATTGCGTTGGACGCAGCGACGGGACGGGAGTTGTGGCGCTGGGACCCGGCGGCGGAGCGGTCTGGCAAAGGCAGCGGACGGCAACGGGGCCTCGTGTTTTGGCAGAATGAGCAGGGAGGGGAACAGCGGCTGTTCACCGGGGTGGGCGGGTTTCTGTTTGCCTTGGATGCCTGGACCGGGGAGGTCATCCGGAGCTTCGGAAAGGAGGGATCGGTCGAACTCTCTTCTGGCCTGAATACGCCGGGAGTCACCTGGCAGGATTCGCTGATCCTCGGCGGCGTGGGCGGCAAGGGCGCGGTGCGCGCGCTGGATGTCAGGACGGGGGAACCACGGTGGATTTTCAACCTCATTCCGCAGCCCGGCGAGACAGGTTATGACACCTGGCCGAAGGATGCGTGGAAGACGGCGACGGGACTGATGCCGTGGTGCGGGCAGTCCCTGGATGAGGCTCGCGGGATCGTGTATGTGGCGACAAAGACGGCGGAGCCGGATTTTTATGGCGGGGCACGCCACGGCAGGAATCTTTTCGCCAACTGCCTGGTGGCGCTGAATGCAAAAACCGGCGTGCGGCTCTGGCATTTCCAGATCGTGCATCACGACCTTCTCGACAAGGATCTGCCCTGTCCGCCGGTGCTGCTGACGGTTACGCACGGAGGAAAAAAGATCGATGCCGTGGCCCAGGGAACCAAACACGGGCGGCTTTTTGTCTTCGACCGTGTGACCGGCGAGCCGCTCTGGCCGGTTGAAGAAAAGCCAGTACCTGCCTCCACGCTGCGCGGTGAACAGGCGTGGCCTACCCAACCGATGCCGGTGAAGCCCCCTCCGCTGATGCGTCAGCAATACACGGAAGCCGACGCGTCCGACCTTTCCCCGGAGACCCATCAGATGACACTCGACCGCATCAAAGCCTCACCGAATTTCGGTCCCTTCCCTGCGCCGTCTTTAAGCGAGACGGTGATGTTCCCGGGATTCGACGGCGGCATGGAATGGGGCGGCGGGGCGGCAGATCCAGAGGGCGTCTATTATGTGAATGTGAACGAGATCCCATGGCTCCTGCAAATGGTGGAGACGCGCCGCGCCGACGGCACGCCGCTGGTGCCGGGGGAGAAGGATTTCATGATCTATTGCGCCGCCTGCCACGGGCTGGACCGGGCGGGGAATGTGGCGGCCGGATTTCCTCCGCTGATCGATGTAGCGAAACGGAAAACACGGGCGGAGATCGAGCAGATCACCCGTCAAGGCGGCGGACCCATGCCGAATTATGCTGCCATGCCGGAGGAGCAACGGACAGCCATTTTAAACTACGTGCTGAACGAACCGGTCTCCGCCCCGCGCAAGGAGGAGGGTCTTCCCCCGGCCCCCAACGCTAACTCCTCCGGTGACAAGGACATCGCCTCACCGCCGGACTATGCCTTTGCGGGCTTCCGCCGCTGGCTTGACAAGGATGGTTATCCCGCGATCAAGCCGCCATGGGGGACGCTGAACGCGGTGGATCTCAACACCGGCGAAATCAAATGGAAGGTCCCGCTCGGAGAATACCCCGAACTCAGCGCCCGCGGCATCCCGCCCACCGGCACCGAAAACTACGGTGGCCCCGTGGTCACCGCCGGCGGCCTGATCTTCATTGGGGCCACGGCAGACGAAACTTTCCGCGCGTTTGACAAGGACACCGGCCAGGTCCTCTGGAAAACCAAGTTGCCCTTCAGCGGCAATGCCACCCCCAGCACCTACATGGTCAACGGCCGGCAATATGTGGTGATCTCCGCCGGCGGCGGAAAGTCCGGCCGCCCCGCCGGCGGGAAGCTGGTGGCGTTCGCGCTGCCGAAGTGAGTGAGGAGAAAGAAATCTGCGGATTGCCTCTCTGCGGCGTTCAGCGGAACAACCCTCGCTGAGTGCGACTACCCTTTCGACGCCGTCGAGATGCCTTCGTATTCTGTGAGCTTGGGTTCGAGGGACAGGATGCCAGAGGCCCAGAAGGCGGGATCGGTGAGGTCGGCGCCGAGGGTTTCGCGGGCCACGGTTTCGCAACCGGCGGAGCCGCTGAGGCGGAGGAAGGCTTCGTAACCGGGGAGGAAGGCCGGACCTTCGGCTTGGAACCGGGCGAAGAGCGCGCGGCTTAACAGGTAACCGAACACGTAGGGAAAATTGTAGAACGACACTCCGGAGATGAAGAAATGCATCTTAGACGCCCAGAACATGGGGTCCAGGCCGCGCGGCTCGAGGGTATTTCCATAACACTTCTGCTGCGCCTGCTCCATCAGGGCCCGCAGGCGGGAGCCGGGGACTTCGCCACTGCTGCGTTCGGTGTAGAAGGAGCGCTCGAACTCGAAGCGCATGGGAATGTTGACCAGATAGGAATGCGCGCGGTTCATCTCCTGATCGAGCAGCCAGGCCTGCAGGCCGGGGGTGCCGGCGCCTTCGGTGAGCAGACCTTCGAGCAGGATCATCTCGCCGAAATTGGAAGCCGTTTCCGCGAGAGTCATCGGATAGGAGGAGCGGAACAGCCGTGCGCCCTTGAGCGCCCGGGCGTGCCAGGCATGGCCGACTTCGTGGGCCAGGGTGATCACGTCCTGCACCGTGCCGTGATAGTTCATATAGACGCGTTCCTCGCCGCGGAGCAGCGAGCCCGTGCAGAACGCGCCCGGCCGCTTGCCCGCGCGGGGCTGGGCTTCGATCCAGCCGCGGTCGAGCATTTCACGGAAATACGCGCCGAGCGCGGGGTAGGCGGCGGTGAATGCGCGGTCCACCATGGCGCAGCCCTGCGACCACGAAATGTGGGATTCCCCTGGAGAAGCAATCTGCGGTGCTTCCAGATCAAAGAAGTGCAGGGCCGGCGTCCCTTGGAGCCTGGCAGCGGCCCGCAGCGCACGGCGAGGGATTTCAATGTGGGTGTGGATGGCCTCCATCATGGCGTCGAGCGAGGCCGCGCTCATGGCCGAGTCGAAGAGCGGCTCTTCCAAAAAACCCGGCTGTCCCCGCCGCCGGTAAAGCGTCAGCCGTGCGCCCGCGATGCCATTGAGCCCGGCCGCGAAGGTGTCCGCATGATCCAGCCAGGGCTGCTGGCCTGCGTGAAAAGCGGCGGACCGGACCGCACGTTCGGGTGAGGCCATCAGCGCGCGCCGCCTGGCCATGGGAATGGTTTCCTCATGCCCGTCCGGAAACGTCATGGGGAACGAAAGTTTGCCGGTCAGCGTGTCATAAAGCCGCCCCCAGGCGTGGAGCCCGTCCACGTTCAGATCCGCAGCGAGGCTCTCCAACTCAAGGGGCATCTGGTGGCCTCCTGCCTCCCGCATGCGGGCGAGCCGCCAGGCGGCGTCCGCCAGCGCGGGATCAGCCGTCAGGGCGGCGAATTCCGCGGCGCTGAGGGCCGCCAGGCGCGAGCGCAGCCCGGCTTCGATTTTCGACCAATCTGCCTCGCGGCCGGAAAGCCAGGCTTCATCGGCCTTCACGGATTCGTTGCCCGCGTCATCAGCGGACAGGCAGCCGAGATAGGCGGAAAGATGCCCCAATTTCACCGACAAATCCTCATAGGCCGCCAGCGCGGCGGCCAGGCTCCCATCGGCGGACGATTCACTCTGAGCGGCCAGACTTCTGGTGAGTCCGCCTTTGAAAGCCAGATAATCCAGCGCGCCAAAAGCGGTGAACCAGGACTCAAGTGACCAGCAGTCGGGCGGGGCGGAACCGGGCGGACTCATGGCGTTTTGGCAGGAATCTGGTAGCGGGGGAAGCGCTTTTTGAGCTCGGTCCGGACTTTTTCGGCTTTCACCGCATTGGCAGGGTCCCCGGACTTTTCAAAAGCGCTGATGAGCTTGGTCATGGCCAAAGGCGTGTAGGTGGGATCTTCCCAGTTCTGCATCACCAGGCCGTAGCTGCTGATCGCTTCGTTGGGGCGGCTGGACGCCATGGCGATGTCGCCAAGCAGAAGACGGAGCTGGGCGGAGAGCAGGGTTTCCTTGTCGAGATCAAGCCCGGCTTCAGCGCTTTGGGTGGCTTCGGTGAGCTTGCCCAACGCAAAGTAGGCGCGGCCTTTGAGGAGGAGGGACTTGACCTTTTCCATGGCCGGGGGTTCAGCCGCCAGATGATGGTCGAGGGCGACAATGCCGGATTCATGGCTGCCATTTTCGACCTGGCTCTCCCCGAGAGTGCTCCAGATTTCCGGGGCCGTACTGCGTGGATCATCATAAGTGACGACCGGGGAAAGGTAGCGGGAGGCGGCCCGGTAATCCTGTCGTTCGGCAAACACGGTGCGTCCAAGCCAGCGCAGAATGTCCGGAGAGATTTTCTTTTCCTGGGTGCCCTTCAGGTAACCATCAACCTCGGCCATGAGGGGATCGAGATCCTTCTGCGCGGTGAGGGCACCGATGACCATAAGGGTGGCATCCGTATAGTAGGTCTTGAGATCCTTGTCCCGGGCGGTGCGGAGCGGTTCCACACACTCCTGCCATTTCTGCTGTTGGAACAAACCCGTGCCGATCCAATACCAAGCCTCGGGGGCAACTTTGGTGGTGGGAAAGTCCTTCAGGAGGCGCTGGAAATCGGCCACCATGCCCGGGTAATCCTGCTTCATGCCCTTGACCTTGCCGGCATGATAGGCGGCGCTTTCGGCAGCATCGGATTTCGGGTATTTGTCCCGCACGGTCTCAAAGTCGGCAATGGCTCCCGGGTAGTCCTTGGTCTTCAGATTGGCTTTGCCCCGCTGCAGGATCGCCATGGGAATCCGTTCGTCGGTTGGGTATTTTTCGACAAACTGCGTCAGGGTGGCGGCGGCCTCCTTGTCTCCACTGGATGCTTCGGCGCTGCCCCGCTGATAGAGATAGGTCGCGATCTTGTCCGGTTCGAGTTTCTTTTCCCGCACCCGTTGGTACGCTTCGGCAGCCTGTTCCCAGACCTCGCGATTATAATAATAGGCGGCGCGGACCAGCCAGGCTTTGTCGAGGAAATCACTTTCCGGTTTGCGCTCCCGCCAGCGCTCCACGTAGGCCGTGGCCGCTTCGGGCAGTCCGGGATCGTTCATTTTGAAGAGGCTAACGAGGCGCTTGTATCCTCCCTCGTGGGCTTCATCACGCTCCGGCATGTTTTCTTCAAGAATGCCAAAAACCTCCGCGGCCCGGAGGTGCTGGTCGACGGCCGCATACGAAGTGCCCACGATGATGAGCAGGCGGGCGCGGTTATTGGGGTCCAGCGAGGCATAGTCGGTCATGCCGCGCCAGGCACTGATGACCTTGTCGTAGGCTTTCTGTTTGAAGTAGGCAAAGACCAGACCAAAGCGGGCGCGGGCCTGAGCCAGCGGAGCCCCGTTCATTTTAGCGGCGTCTTCAAAATGCTGGATGGCTTCGGCGGTGCGGCCCGCATCGGCATGGATCATCCCGGCATTGACCATGGACTCGGCACGGGTCTCGGCAGCGGCACTTTCCCTGGCCAACATCTCGAATTTCTTCATGGCGGCATCGGCCCGGCCCGCTTCCATATCAAGAGTGGCCAACTCCATGAGGGCCTTTTCGTAATAGTCGTTGCCGGCCTTGATGCGGGTGACTTCCTCGAAAGCCGCCGCCGCGTCCTTCAAGGCACCGGTGAATTTGCTGCTCCGCCCTTTGAAGAAGAGGGAGGCGTGCCGGATCGCCGCCTGTTCTTTGGGAGCCTGGGCGGC
>JAYUWQ010000989.1:0-2691 GCA_043753485.1 bacterium | reverse complement strand
TCGTGAGGCAGACCACGCTGCGGGGATCGCCCAGGCGGGTGCCGGTGAATTCCACCTCCACCGTGGTGCCGCGCTGGGCTCCGCGGGGCCAGTGGCTGGTGACGGAGGGATTGCCCTCGAATTTGTCAGGGATGCCTTTGTCCTGGGCTCCGGCGGGTACCGTCAGGGTGGCGGCAGCGAGGGTGAGAAGAGTGGCGGGAAAGGAGGGGCGGAGGGAGGGGTTGGCCATGGAGGGAATCAAGTGAGGATTTCCTTCACGATGCGGCCGCCGTCCACAATCTCCATGGGGCGTCCGCCGGGGGCCATCAGTTCCTTGTCCGCATTGATGCCCATTTGGTGATAGACCGTGGTCATGAGATCCTCCACGGCGACGGGATTGGATTCAGGTTCCGTGGCGGTGGCATCGGTGGAACCAAAGATCTGGCCACGGGTGAAACCGCCGCCGGCGACCATGCAGGAGAAGACGCGGGCGAAGTGGTCGCGGCCGGCGGTGGCGTTGATTTTGGGGGTGCGGCCGAATTCGCTGGTGACCATCACGATGGTGCTGTCCAGCAGACCACGTTGGTCGAGGTCGGTGACGAGGGCGGCCAGCGCCTGGTCCAACGGAGGGAGTTGTTTGCGGATGTTGTCCGCGATCCCGGCGTGGTGGTCCCATCCGCCGTAGGAAACGTTGACCATGCGGACGCCGGATTCCACGAGGCGGCGGGCCAGCAGCAGGCGGCCGCCGGCTTCGTTTTTGCCGTAGGTTTCGGCTAGTTTGACCGGTTCCTTGGAAAGATCGAAGGCATCGCGCGCACTGGCGGAACTGATCAGGGTGTAGGCCTGCTGGTAAAACTCATCCATGGCGCCGAGGGCGTCGGATTTTGTATCGAGCGAGCGGAAGTGGTCTTCCACCGCGAGGCGGAGGTCGCGGCGGCGCGTGAAGCGGGATTCATCCACGTGCGGCATGAGGGTGAGGTCGCGGACCTTGAAGTCGCCTTTGCCGGGGTCGCCGCCGATGCCGAATCCGGCATATTTCGCACTGAGGTAGCCGGTGCCCGCGTCCGGGTGCACGTTGGGGACGCCGATGTAGGCGGGCAGTCCGTTGCGGCTGCCGAACTCGTGGGAGATGATGGAGCCGGCGGAAGGATGCTTCAGGGCCGGGCTCATGCGGTAGCCGGTGAACATCGTGTAGGTGGCGCGGCCGTGGTCCGCCTCGCGGCCGGTCATGCTGCGGATGACGGTCATCTTGTCAGCGACCTTGGCGGTGTGGCTTAGGTTCTCGCTGAAGGCGACGCCGGGCAGGCAGGTTTTGGCGACACCGAGAGGCCCGCGGTATTCGAGCGGGGCTTCGGGTTTCGGGTCCCAGCTTTCCTGGGCGGCCATGCCACCGCCGAGGGTGATGTGGATGATGCTCTTCGCTTTCCCTTCCTTGCTATCGTAATGTTTGAGGTCCGCCCGGGCGGTGGTGCGGAGGAGATCGCCCAGGGTCAGGCCGAGGCCGCCGAGCACGCCGACCCGGAGAAAGCCGCGGCGTTGGGTGCGGAAATGGGAGGGGTCCTGCTGCCAGGTGACGATGTCGCCGAAAGTGGGGATTTTCATGAGCGGATGGGTGGATGGATCAATCCTGTTTCACCTTCCTCAACCATAAGCGCGGAGGGGAGACTTCTCTTTCACGTAAACGCGGATCCGGGCCAGGGGAATCCCTGATATTCTTCGGGTTACAAATGTCAGGAGGGTGAAGGAGCCGCTCTTTCAGGGGACCAATTCACGCTCACTCGAGGTTCGTTTTTGGGCCGGGTCCACCGGATTGGAATCGCCCGGGGTTAAGTAAGGATTTCCTTGACGACATGGCCATGGACATCGGTGAGGCGGAAGTCGCGTCCGGCATGGCGGAAGGTGAGGCGTTCGTGATCCAGTCCGAGCAGGTGCAGGATGGTGGCATGCATGTCATGCATGTGGATTTTGCCGGCAATGGCGAGGTGGCCGAACTCATCCGTTTCGCCATAGCTGAATCCGGGTTTGACCCCCGCCCCGGCGAGCCACTGGGTGAAACCGAGCGGGTTGTGGTCGCGCCCGGTGCCATTGTCCTGGGCATACGGGGTGCGGCCGAATTCGCTGCCGAACCAGACGAGGGTGTCTTCCAGCAGGCCGCGCTGTTTGAGATCCTGGAGCAGACCGGCGACCGGTTGGTCGACGGCCATGGCGTGATTTTTGTGCTGCGGCATGTTGCCATGCTGATCCCACGCCGGATTGTTGCTGTTGTCGGTATAGTTGACCTGGATGTAGCGCACGCCGGATTCCGCCAGACGCCGGGCCATCAGGCACTGGCGGCCGAAGTTGTCGGTAGGTTTTTGACCGATGCCGTAGAGGCTTTGGGTGGCTGCCGATTCACCGGCGAGGTCGAGCACATCCGGGGCATTGGACTGGAGCCGCCAGGCGAGTTCGTAGGAATTGATGACGGCTTCCACGGCCTCCTGATGGCCACCGCCGGCGACCCGGTGCAACTGCTCCTGATGGAGTCCCCGGAGCAGCCCGAACTGGCGGTCTTTGTCCCCGCTGGAGAGGAGTTGGTTATTGAGATTCCTGATAGTGGCTTCGGCCGCTGGTTGGCCGGTGCGTCCCAACGGGGTGCCCTGGAACACCGGCGGGAGGAATGCGGTGCTGTAATTGCGGGGGCCGCCGTTGCTGAGGCTCGGGCTGATGGAGACA
>JAYUWQ010000988.1:0-2694 GCA_043753485.1 bacterium | reverse complement strand
TGTGGCCGTGTTTCCGGTAACAATACATGTCGATCACGACATCGCGGTGGAACTTCTGGCGGAACTCCATCGCCAGCCGGGCCACAAACTGCACCTCCAGCGGATGGTCGCCATTCACATGGAAAACCGGGGCTTCAATCATCTTGGCCACGTCGGTCGCATAGGCACTGGAGCGGGCATCAGCGGGGGAGGTAGTGAAGCCGATCTGGTTATTGATGATCAGGTGGATCGTGCCGCCGGTGCGGTAACCGGGGAGCTGGGAAAGATTCAGCACTTCCGCCACCATGCCCTGGCCGGCGAAGGCGGCATCGCCATGGATCAGGAGCGGCAGCACCTTGCTGCGGTCTTCGGTGTCGCCGATATCCCGCTGCTTGGCGCGGGCACACCCTTCCACCACGGGATCCACGGCTTCCAGGTGGGAGGGGTTGGGGGCGAGATAGATCCCCACCTTGGCGCCCGGCAGATCACGCACCACCTGATAACCGAGGTGGTATTTCACGTCGCCATCGCCAGCCACCAGGTCGGGGATATAGTTGGCGCTGAATTCATGCAGCAGGACCTTGAGCGGCTTCTGCAGGTAGGTGGCGAGGATGGAAAGGCGTCCCCGGTGGGCCATGCCCATCACGATGTCCTGCACGCCATGTTTCGGGGCATCGTTGAGGATGGTATTGAGCACCACCATGGCGCTTTCGCCGCCTTCGATGGAGAAGCGCTTTTGACCCTTGTATTTGGTGTGCAGGAATTGCTCAAAGGCTTCTGGTTCCCAGACCCAGCGGAGGATACGCTCCTGCTCTGTGGCGGAGGGCTGGGCGAGGTCGATCCGGTTTTCAATCCGTTCCCGCAGCCACTCGCGCACTTCGTAGTTCAGGATGTGCATGAACTCGAAGCCGGTGAGGTCGCAGTAGGTGCGGCGCAGGCGGTCCACCATTTCCTGCAGTTTGGTGCGTTGGCCGTTGTTGAAGAAGAGGGTTTCAACTTCGGAACTCAGGTCTGCTTCGGACAAGCCGAATTCCTTCAGGGACAAGCGGGACTGTTCCGGGGCGGTGGGGCTGAGGGGATCCAGGTGGGCACCAATATGGCCGATCGACCGGTAGGTTTCGATCATCCGGGTGACGCTGGCGCGGAAGGCCATTTCCTGCTGGCTCATGCCGCTGCGGGCGGGCTCGGAGGCGGCTGCCGCGGCAGCTGCGGACGATTTTGGCTGGGCGGTGCCCAGTTCAAAGCCTTCAAAAAATGCAGACCACGTGCCATCCACGGATTGGGCATCCTTGAGCCAACGTTGATACTTCTCCTCTAAAAGATCCACATTGAGGCGGGCGGAAATCGTCGAACTCATGACAATAAAAAACTTACAGGGGGTAATCGGGAAAAAAACGGGCTGCCGACCCGTCTCAGGGAAGGCAGCCGGGTCGGACTATGAACAAACCCACTGCCGGGCGCCAGTGGGAAAATGAGGAAGGAAAGTATTTCATTCCCGACAATTCCACCCACTGGCTACGGGCAAAATCAAGCGGCTGCGGGGGGCGGTTGATCGACTGCGGCGGCCTCCCTCAACAGAGTCGTCAGGTCCCCTTCGGCTTCGCCCAGACGGGTGAAGACCGCCGTGGCCCCGGCTTCGAGAAGTGGACTGGCAGAGGCCACATCTTCCGGCACTCCCCAGCGTCCCACATAAATGCGGAGACGGGGGAATAAAGCGCGCAGGCGGCGGAGCTGCAGCCGCACCGTGTCGTGGCTCCCGGGCGGGGTGGCACTGATAAGGATGGCGGCGGGTTGGCGGGCTTCGATTTCCGCATGGAACTCGCTGGTAAGGCGCTGTCCCGGCACCACTTCAAACTGCAGCCCGGCCGGCAGGAGCAGGCCGAAGCAGCGCAGGGCGGCCTCGTCGGCGGCCCCATCCAACGGCCAGCCGAGCAGCAGCGGGCCGCTGGGATCCGGGGGCGGACCTTCATCGGCAGGCAGCGCCCCGGTCGTAATCCGCAGCATGGATTCGTGCATCAGTTGCTCCTCGGCATCGGTGAGGCGATCGTGACTGGACTCCCGCCGGGCGAGGGCGATGGCCGGGAGGACTGTTTCGTCGACGACTTCGGTGGGGGATTTCCGTTTCAACTCCGCCGTGAGGAATTCCTCGGCTTCGATCTCATCGCCCGCGACGAGCCTTTGATACAGCACCATATACGATTTCAATTTGGGATTGTCCCCCATGAGAATTTCCACCCACTCCAGTGACGGGATATGCCGGGCCATCACCACAAAACAAACCGTCAGGGGGGTGGCCATAATCAGGCCGATGGCACCCCAGAGCCAGGTCCAGAAAACGATGGAGACGAGCAGGGCAAATTCAGAAACGCCCACGCTCTGCCCATAGAGCAGGGGTTCCAGAATCATGTTGGTGATCAGTTCCAGGACAACGATGAGGCCGATCACCATCAGGGGATGCTGCCAATCGGGGAAGACGGCGAGACTGAGGGCGGAGGGCAGGACGGCCACCGCGATCGGCCCGATGTAGGGAATAAACCGGAAGAGCGCCGCCAGCACGCCCCAGAGCACCACGTATTTGAGGCCGATGAAATACAGGCCGGTGGCGAGCACGATGCCGTAGAGTCCGTTGATCAGGGCCTGCATGAGCAGATACCGGCCCACCCGGTCACCGGTTTCATCCAGCGCCTGGGTAACGACCGTGAGGTGGCGGAAGCC
>JAYUWQ010000987.1:0-6787 GCA_043753485.1 bacterium | reverse complement strand
TCCGATAACAGGGAGCTGCGGCCGAGCACGCCATCGGCGGGTGCACCGTTGGCTTTGAGCGCCGCATTGTCCCAACGCATGATACGATAGTTTTGGGAATCGCTGACAAAAAGACTTCCCCCCGGCGAAACCACCAGATGGATAAACCGGTTGGACTGGGCCGGACCCGATCCCGTGGCCTCGCTGACAAAATCGGGCTGGCCAAGCACGGCGTTGGCGGCGGGCAGGATCTGGGCGGACGGGGTGTCGAAGCGCAGGACCCGGGCGTTGTCAAAATCCGAGACCCAGAGCCGGCCCTGGGCATCAATGGCGAGATCGTAGGGTTCATCAAATTGAGTGGCGGACAATCCGGCAGTGGTGGTGACAAAGTCCGGCTGACCGATCACATGATCCGCGGCCCCGCCGTTGCCCTTGACGGCAGGATTGTCATAACGCAAGATCCGGTTATTCCAGGCATCCGCCACCCATAGGCTGCCGGAAGCATCGAACGCGAGACCGCCCGGCCGGTAGAGGCTGGAGGCCCCGGGGGGGGGGGTGTCCCGGGTAGTGAAAGTGCTGCTGCCCAGCACCTGCACGGCAGGACTGCCGCTGGGAATGGTGTCGGCATTGGCCCAGCGCAGGATGCGGTAGTTGCCGGTGTCGGACAGCCAGAGGTTGCCGGCGGTATCGACCACCGCCTTGCCGGGATCGCGCAAAAGCGAGTCACTGAGACCGAAGGCGGTGCTTTTGAAATCCACCTGCCCCAGCACCGCTTCGGCCGCCTGACCATTGCCGAGGGCGGCCGCGGAACTGAACCGCAGGACCCGGTGGTTCCCGCCATCCACCACAAACACCTTGCCGCTGGCTGGATTGACCGCGATGCCCGAGGGGGCAAACAGGGTGGTGGCCGAAGGCAGCTTGGCGCGGCCGAGGATGATGACGGCCTCCGGATTGTTTTTCCAGCCAGCGAGGGCCAGCGGTGCCCACAACAGGATCAGGGCGGGGACGATCCGGCGGCCGGGAAGTTTTGGAAGAAGCGATGCTTTCATGGTTCAGGGAAGTTGGCCAGCCGAAGACAGAGGCCGCACTGGTCAGATTCCTTCCCATGGTTCCCCTGATTTGAAAATCAGACCATGGTCTGATAGAGCACGATTTTTGGATAGGCCAGTCTCCGCCTAAAGTCGGAGCCACCCCCCGGCGGAAGCCGCGGGCCAGCACCGGGGTTTCCTGACGGCACAGAAAACAGGTGGGTGGCCGCCACGAGCCCTCAATGCCGCGGTCGGGCAAACTCCAAAATGCCGTCCTTCAGCCGGGGGGACACTTCATGGAATCGGCCGGCGAAGCCCCACGCCAGATCTTCCCGGGGCAGGATGCCATCCCCTCCAACATAAAACCGGCTGGCCAGGAAATAGTTATTGCGTTTGATCCCCCCGCTGCCGCCACCGGATAGCAGATCTGCTGCGGCCAGACCGAGAGTGCCGACAATGCCCTGCCGGCTGCGGACATGCTCCCGGAAATCCGCTTCGTCCGGATTGGTGAGAGCCAGCAGGAGGAGGGCGGCGCCCGCGAAGAGGAGAGGGATGCGTCGTTTCATGATGAAGGGAGCCTGATGCGCCTTGCCCGGCGGAGCAATTGCCAAGATGGACTCCTGGTGATGGATCGTGCGGCGGTCCGGAAGAAGGAGAGGCTGAGCGTGAGGCCGCCCAGGGCGTCTCCAAGAGACGGATTTTCCAACACGGCGTATCCGGCCCCGCGATTGGTCAGGTGGTCGCCATCATTTCACCGGCTGCGCCCCGGGAAAGGTCCAGGTGCCGTCGAGGATCTCCTTCAGCAGGCGACAGAGGCGGCCGGTGCGGTTCCAGCCGGAGGTGATAGGCAGGTGGAATTCTCCCCACCCCTTTACTATCTGTCGGGCGCAGAGTCCAACCCTTGCCACCACAATTTCCCGGGATCCCCGGGCCCGGCTTGCCTGCAGAGCCCTCATTCCTCCACCAAACGGTAGCCGATGCCCGGTTCGTTGATGAGGCGTGGGCCGGTGGGGCCCAGCTTGCGGCGGAGGTGGCTGATGTGGACCCGCAGCCCCTCACTGGCATCGGATACCTGGGTGGGCCAGATCTGGTCGATGATCTGCTTTTGGGTGATGATGCGGCCTGCGTGTTCGGTGAAGACTTTCAACAGGGCAAACTCGATGGGGGTGAGTTTCAGCGGCTCGCCATGGAGGGTGGCTTCGTGATGGAGCAGGTCCAACGTCAGGGGACCGGCGGAGACATGAGGACTCTGGCGGGTGAAGCGGCGGCGCTGGATCACGGTGAGGCGCGCCAACAGCTCAGCCGTGCCAAAAGGCTTGGTCACGTAGTCGTCGGCACCATTTTCCAGGGCCTCCACTTTCACCGCCTCCTGATCGCGCACGCTCAGGATGAGCACCGGCACTTCACTCCATTCGCGCAGGCGCTGCAGCACCTCGATGCCACTCAGACCCGGCAGGCCGAGATCGAGCAGCACCACATCCGGCCGGTGGAAGGCGATCTCCTGGAGCCCGGTGGTGCCATCAGCCGCTTCGCTGACTTCATAACCGCGGGCCTCCAGCACCATGCGCAGCAGGCGGCGGATTTGCACTTCGTCGTCGATGATAACAGCTTTGCTCATGGCGGAGTCTGGTGAATCTGGACGGGCAGCCGTACTGTGAAAAGCGCGCCGCCTTCCGGATGATTGCCCGCGGTCATGTCGCCCTTCAGGGCGCGCACCAGCCCGCGGGCGATGGCGAGGCCGAGGCCCGTCCCGCCCGCCGGGGCATCCGGGGCACGGTAGAATTTATCGAAGACATGCAGGGCCGCTTCCGGCGTCAGGCCCGGTCCGCGGTCGTGCACGGTGAGCTCCAATTCCCCTTGGCCTGCCTGACTTTGCTGCAGTGCGGCGTGGAGTGCGATGGGACTGCCGGGTGGGGCATGCACGGTGGCATTGTGCAGCACATTTCCCAGAGCCTGGGCGAGCAGCCGGCTGTCCACCCGGAGCAGCGGCATCTCCTCCATGCCGGTCAGGTTGACAGGGTGACCGCGCAATTCCGGCTCCAGGGGCGTGATGGCGGCGTGCATGATATCGCCCATCTCGCACCAGTCCGGACGCGGTGTCAGGGCCTCGGATTCCACCCGCGTCATTTCCAGGAAGCTGTCCACAATCCGCTGCAGCCGGCGCGTGGCGGTTGCGATTTCCGCTGCATAAGGATCGCCCGCACCCAGGCCGTCCAGCGCGGTGCGGATGATGGCGATGGGGGTTTTCAATTCGTGGGAAACACTATCCAACAGGGTGCGGTGCAGCCGCTCCGACTCGGCCAGCAGGTCGGCGCGGTGTTTTTCGGCCAGCAGGGCCTCACGCTCCTGATGGTGACGCTCCAGCGCCTCCTCCCGCTCGCGCAGCTGCGCGATGAGGTGCCCCATACTGAGCGCTACCACAAAGAACAGGACAAACATCACCGCATCCTCCAGTTTGGCGATGTGCAGGGTGAACCGCGGCGGGATGTAAATGAAATTCCACACCAGGGCGCACAGCACCGCCATGAGGATCACCGGCCCACGATTCCAGCGGGTCCCGGCGAGCACGATCGCCATGAGAAACACCAGCGCCGAAAAAAGATAACCGGTGTGCGGCAGCAGGCCCCAGCAGATGGTCGCCAGCAGCAACACCATCATGCAGGCCCCGCTATATTGCGCGACCATGACCGCGGAGGCGGTTTCCTGCTTGCTGCGGGCTTCTGGTTTCATTGGCAGAGGCATGATTCAGATTTCCACCTGTTGGCCCAGTTCGATCACCCGTCCCACCGGAATCTGGAAATATGTCGCGGGCTGCTGGGCCAGCCGGCTGGCGAGGGCAAAGAGATGCTCACGCCAGCGGGCCATGCCGGGTTGGGCGCTGGGCAGGATGATTTCGCGTCCCATGAAAAACGTGGCCATGTCAGGATCGACCTCCAGCCCGTAGGACGCGCACTGCCGCAGGAAGCGCGGCACATGGGGTTTCTGCATGAATCCAAAGCGGCCCGTCACCCGCCAGAAGCCATCACCGAGCGATTCCACCTCCACGCGTTTGCCAGGCGGCACCCAGGGATCATCCTGCACTTCCAGAGTGAGGAAGATAACCCGTTGATGGATCGCCCCGTAATGTTTCAGGCTATGGAGCAGTGACACCGGGGACCGCCCCCGGGTGCTGGTCAGGAAGATTGCGGTGCCGGGCACACTCACCGGCGGACGCCGGCGCAGACTTTCCACCAGCAGTTCCTGGGAAACGGCCGACGCTTCCAGCCGGGTGCGCACGAGGCGGCGTCCGGTCGCCCAGGTGGTCATCAGTACGAAGATCACCGCCGCCACCACGATAGGGAACCACCCGCCATGGAAGAACTTCGTCAGGTTCGCGCTGAGGAAGCCCAGTTCGATCAGGCCGAAGACGGTGCACAGCAGTGCGGCCTTCAGCACCGGCCAGTGCCAGAGGTGCCGCGCCACAAAGTAGAATAACACCGTGGTGATGAACATGGTCCCGGTGACCGCCACGCCATAGGCCGCAGCCAGATTTGACGAAGTGCGGAAGGCCATCACGAGGGCGAGGCAGGCCAGCATCAGCAGCCAATTCACCAACGGAATGTAAATCTGCCCGCGCGCATGTTCCGAGGTGTGCCGGATGCTCAGCCGGGGCAGATACCCCAGCTGCACCGCGCTCAAGGTGAGGGAATACGTCCCCGTGATGAGCGCCTGCGAGGCAATCACCGTCGCCGCCGTGGCCAGCACCACCAAAGGCAGGGTGGCCCACTCCGGTGCCATCTGGAAGAACGGCGCGCGTGCCGACTCCGGCTGGCGCAGCAACAGCGCGCCCTGCCCGAGGTAGTTCAGGGCGAGGGCGGGAAACACCAGCATAAACCACCCGCGCCGGATCGGACCACGGCCGAAGTGCCCCATGTCCGCATACAAGGCCTCGCCGCCCGTCACCGCGAGAAAGACACTGCCCAGAATCACGAAAGCCGCATGCCCGCCGTGCGTCAGGAAATTCCAGCCATGCACCGGATTGAAGGCGGCCAGAATCTCCGGCCCGCGCCCCAATTGCGAAACCCCCAGCACCCCGAGGCAGAGAAACCACAGACCCGTCACCGGCCCGAAAAAGCGCCCGACCCGGGCGGTGCCGAGGAACTGCACGGAGAACAGCCCGATCAGGATCACAGAGGTGATACCCACCGTGAGCCATTGCCGCTGCTGCTCCCAGACCAGCGCCGCGCCGGCCTCCGCCGGGGCTTCCCCCAGCAGGCCGCCGTCCTTCAGCCCCTCCACCGCACTCAGCACCGAGATGGCCGGGGTGATGATCCCGTCGCCAAACAACAGAGCCGCCCCGAACAACCCCAGGATGATGATCACCCGGCGGCGGCGCGCCTGGGCCGCCATCCCGTGCGCGGCCAGCACCATCAGCGACAGCACCCCGCCTTCCCCTTTGTTATCAGCCCGCAGGATGTAGACCAGATACTTCACACAGATCAGCAGGATCAGCGCCCACAGCACCAGCGACACCACCCCCAGAATATTCCCCTGGGTGGCGGCAATGTGGTGCGGACTGGCCGGACTGAAGCATTCCTTCAGCGTATAAATCGGGCTCGTCCCGATGTCGCCGAAGACCACCCCCAGCGCCGCGATGACGAGGGTCGCCGTGGAGAGTTTGTGCAGACCGTGGTTCCCGTTGCTGCCACCTGGCGGCGGGTCCACTTTTCCACCCGCTGCCGGCGGGTGGCTGCTACTTCGATCTTCCGGGTCCGGCGTCGTGGGGTCGTTATGCTCTGTCATGGGAAGCCCACCTTCCCCGCCCCGGCCGCTCCTGCCAGTAAACCCAGGCCCGGCAGGCGTTAAGAATGTATAATGGCCGCGCCCGCACCGCCTCAGGCAATCCGGTGGGCCAGCAGATACGATCCGGCCGCCAGGGCAGCCCCACAGGGCAGCGTGACGATCCAGGACAACACAATCTGCCCCACTGCCTTCCAATGCGCCTGCCGTGTCACCGTGCCGATCCCCACCAGGGCTCCCACACTGACATGCGTGGTCGATACCGGCAGCCCGTGGAAGCTGGCACTGGTCACCAGCACCGCCGTGGCCAGATTCGCCGCCAATCCTTCTCCCGGATTCATCCCCGTGATCTTCCTCGACATCGTCATCGCCACCCGGTGGGCCTTCATCAGGCCCCCCACCGCCATGGCCACCCCCACCAGCCCCAGGCCCCACCGGATCTCCACGGCCGACGCCACCACCAGCAGCGCGGCGATCTTCGGCGTATCATTGAGCCCGCGGGCGAAGCTCACCGCACCCGAGCTGAGGAAATGCAGCCCATCCAGCGGTTTGGTGCGGTGCGCCGGAGCCAGCCGCACCGCCCGCAGGATCACAAAAAGCAAGGCCCCCGTGCCCACCGCCACCAGGGGGCTGAGCAGGAGTGGTTTGGCAAACCCTTCCCATAACCTGGCGAAATTCACCGCATCCGGAGCAGCGGTCAGGCCCGCCCCCACCAGCGCCCCGGTGATGGCGTGAGTGGTGCTCACGGGAAAGCCCAGACGCGTGGCCAGAAGCACCGTGCTGCCCGCTCCCAGAGCCACCGCCAGCAGGAAGGCCGGCGATGCCGTCAAGGCATCCGGCACCAGTCCCTTTCCAGAAAACTTACGGAGCAGTTCTGCCGCCAGAAACAGGGCCGCCACCGATCCGGCCCCGGTGGTGACGGTGGCCCAGGCGAGGGCCTTCCGGTAGCTGGCAATGCCGCTGCCATACAGGGCCGCCACCCCCTTGAAATTGTCATTGGC
>JAYUWQ010000986.1:0-2695 GCA_043753485.1 bacterium | reverse complement strand
AAAAAGAGGATGCTCTTTTCCAGACCGGCTGCTTTGGCCTGGGCGATCAGGGAATCCCGGGTGATGCCATCCCCATAAATATGGAACTCGGTCTGCGGCAGGGCGGCATGCACGGATTTGAAGGCCTCGATGGCGATATCGACTCCTTGGTGCCATTGCAGTCCACCGGGAAACAGGACGATCAATTTGCCATCCTGCCGGGGGGTGCGGGTGGGCACAAAGACGGACGAGTCGACGTTGTTGATGAAGGCGCTGCAGCGGTCCTCGGTTTTGGTGCGGGCAGCGTAGCGGTCGCGCCAGAGGTGGTTGGCAATGATGACATGGTCTGAGAAGCGCGCCGAGGCCCGTTCCAACCACTTCAAGACCGCGAGGTTGAGCGCACTGGCCTTGGCCTTGAACTTGGCGGCATAAAACTCGGGGACAATGTCGTGGATATCGAGGATGATCCTGGCGCCGTGCCGTTTCGCATAATGCCCGGCAAACACAATGAAGTCCGGCATGTTATGGATATGCAGCAGATCGTAGGGACGGCCGCGGTGGCTCTGCCTGATCCACCCGGCGCACACCCGCATGAAACGCAAAACGGGCATGAGGTGTCCGAGCTGGCCTTTGGTGGACTTGTCAAACCGGTCCTGCAGACGGATCACGCGCACGCCCTGGATGGTTTCTTCCTGCGGCACGTCGGCGGAACGCCGGAGGGCGAGGACATCCACGTGGTCTCCCCGGGCCGCGAGGGCTTCGGCATAGCGCAGCACGCGGTTATCACTCTCGTAGTAGGAAAAGGTGATCATGCAGACCCGGCGGGCAGGACGTGCCGCAGGTTCCTGCGGCGGCAGGGCTGCACTGGCGAAGCGGGCGACTTCCTTCGGGAGGGCCTGCCAATAATCGTCCCGGAAACGTTCCGCGACGTGGCTGAGGAACTCCCGGTAGTAGGAGACCGGATACGTCCTGTCTGGTTGGGCTCCGCCCTCAAACTGGATGTAGTCGGGATGGAGATTAAGGAGGGCCAGACCTCCTTTTTGGGCAATCCAATCGAGCTTCTTTTGCCAGATGGCAGGGCCGCTTTCACCCAGGGTGAGGAAAAGGGTGGAGTCCTGGGGGAGCGTATAGGGCAACTCCAGATAACGGCGGCGCCCATTCCCTACCATGAAGGGAAAAATAGTCCAGGTACCGTCCGGCTGGGGCTCAAAGGGATCGGTGTCGAAGGTGGAGGCGTCATAGGCAATCTCCAGATCGTGCAGCCAGTCGAGTTCACGCAGCATGAAACCGGAACGGAATCCCACCGCGCCCCATTCCTTGAGATAGTGGTTGATGCGCCGGGCGCTTTTGGCAAAGGCCTGGCGGGACCGGTAGAGATGTCCATCGTGGTGGAGGTCATGGACCCCGACTTCGAAGCCACGGGCGGTCAACCAGGCACGCAAGTCATCCGGCACCTGATAAGGGCCTTCCGGGATAAAATTGAAGGAGGAGCGGAAGCCGAGCTCCATTTCGAGTTCCGCCAGTTGGCGGACCTGGGCCAGTCCCTGCGGCGACTCGACGTCATGAGTCAGGACAAAGCCGAATTTTTTCCCTTCAGGCCAGCCGGGCCAGCCCGCCGGCGGATCTGCCGCAGCCTCGTTGATCGGCCAGATTCCGTGGCACTGGGCGAGGATCTTCCCGGCCCGCCGCCGCCGGAGCGACATCCGCAGGGCGCGCGGGATGTACGGTTTGAACCGGTAATAGAGGCGCGTCAGGAGCATGTGGCCGGCAGACAAAACAGCAGAAGAGTTGGAGAATAAACCGCGGTGGGCACCGGCAATCCTTTGGTGATCCTGAAATCAGGAAACCGTCCGGGACTCAACCCTGCAGCCAGGAGGGGAGACTTTCGCGGGTTTTATTGAGGATGGTGGAAACGTCGGCATTGGCCTTGGCGGTGAGTTCGTGATAGGAACGCCGCACCACATCCCGGTTGGTTTTGCCGGCATCGACCACGAGGAGCACCTTGTCCATAAAACCGGCGATGGCCAGAGTGGGACTGGTGGGGGCGAGGGCGGGCATATCAAAGATGACATACTCGAAGTCGCTGGCGCGGAGCCGGGGCATCAGTTCATAGAGCTGTTTGGGAACGAAGGATTGATATTCCCCGGGTTCGCCGCTCTCCTGGAGGCCGTTCCGCACTTTACCCGGAGTAATGGTGGCCACAAAAAGGTTGTCCTGATGCTCCACGAGGCCAAAAGCCTCCTTGCTGGATTCCTTGATATCGACGCCATGACGGGCGGAGCTGGCACGGCTCCCATCCGCTTCCGGCAACGGGACCCCTCCATTCAGATTAACGTAGAGGATTTTGCCTTCCGTCATCTCCGCAAAGGAAGCGGCGAGAGCGGCCGCAAGCGTGGAGGTGCCAGCGCCATCGGAAAACCCAGTAAGACCAATCAGTTTGGGTTTGTGGGTGATGCCATTGATGTGGAAGTGATAACCGATGCGGTCGCGGATGGCGTCCGCAAAGGGACGGATGAAATGGGCGGCCTCCCACGGGCTGGGGGGAGCCGCGTTGCGGGCGAGGGCCTGGGAGGTTTCGGGAACACCCATGGTGGCGCCGGACCCATTCACTGATCCTCCTGCGGGAGCCCCATTCAGGCGCAGCTGGGGACGCCGCGAATCTGTCAGGAAAGGAATCGACAGCATGAGGGGCAACTGCAGCTTCGATTCGAATTCC
>JAYUWQ010000985.1:0-6794 GCA_043753485.1 bacterium | reverse complement strand
GTGTGCACACCAGTTGTCAGGAAGCCCTCGCCGAAGCAATCGCGGCCCGGCAGCGCGGGGTGAAGGTTTCCGTGGAAACCCTGATTCAGTATCTGCTGATCGACAAAACCTACGCGGAACGCCCCGGTGGCGAAGGCATGAAATACGTGATGTCCCCGCCGCTCCGCGAGGCGGCCAATCAGGACGTGCTGTGGAATGCGCTCCGTTCCGGCCTCGTCAGTACCGTGGCCACCGATCACGCGCCGTTCGATTTTCACCGGCAGAAACTCGCCATGGGCACCGATGATTTCACCAAAATTCCCAACGGTATTCCTGCCCTCGAAGACCGGGTGAATTTGCTTTATACCTACGGCGTGAAGGGCGGGCGGATGGATCTGCGCACTTTCGTCGCCACCGCCAGCACCAACGCAGCCAAAATCTTCGGTCTCTTCCCCCGCAAAGGCAGTCTTTCCATCGGGGCCGACGCCGATCTCGTGATCTACAACCCGGACTATCGCGGCACCCTCAGCGTCAAAACCCAGACTCAGAACCTCGATTACAATGCCTTCGAAGGCTGGCCCATCGAAGGCAAACCGTCCATCGTGACCGTGCGCGGCCAGGTCGCGGTCCGCGATGGCCAATTCACCGGAACCATCGGCCGCGGCCAGTTGCTGCAGAGGGAGCCGAATCATTTTTAGGGACACCACGGATTTCACGGATAACACGGATGAATGACGCTAAATTAGTCCATCGGGCCTTGAGTGAGTCGATCATTGGGGCTGCCATGAAAGTGCTCAATGTGCTAAAACCTGGCTTGAGCGAGAAGGCGTATGAGAATGCCATGGTGATCGAACTGCGGAATCGCGGACACAAGGTTTCCCAGCAGGAACGGTTTGAGGTCCGATATGAGGGGCAGCTGGTCGATACTCTCATTCCAGATCTGATCGTGGACGATCTGGTGATTGCAGACCCAAAAGTCGCGGAAGATTTCCATCCAAGCCATATCGCTCAAATGATCGGATATCTCGCGGTCACTGATCTAAAACTCGCCATCCTGCTAAATTTCAGATACGCCACTCTCACTTGGAAGCGCGTCATCCGCTAATCCCCTGAATCCGTGTTATCCGTGAAATCCGTGGTTTTGCCTTCCCCCTCCCTCACCAATCCGGATCTCGCTCCGGTGCCGCCGGAGCAGCGCACCTGGAGCCAGTGGCATATTGCGGCCCTGTGGGTGGGCATGGCCGTCTGCATCAGCACTTATACTTTGGCCAGCGGACTGATCGCCCAGGGCATGAACTGGTGGCAGGCGGTGCTGGCCGTATTGTTGGGGAATGTGATCGTGCTGATACCCATGACCTTGAATGCGCACCCCGGGACGGCCTATGGGATTCCCTTTCCGGTATTGCTGCGGGCATCATTTGGCACCCTGGGCGCCAACATTCCCGCGATGGCCCGGGCGCTGGTGTCCTGCGGATGGCTGGGCATTCAAACGTGGATTGGCGGGTCGGCCGTCTACCTGACCGCGGCGGTCATGTTTGGATTCGATCCCGCCACCAAGGTTCCGTTGGCCGGGTTGGGGATCTCTCCGGGGGAGTTGCTCTGTTTTCTGCTCTTCTGGCTGGTGAATGTGTATTTTATCTGGCGCGGCATGGAGTCGATCAAATGGCTGGAAGCCTGGAGTGCGCCGTTTCTCCTGCTGGTAGGGGTGGCTCTGCTGGTCTGGGCGGTCACGGCAGCCCAAGGCTTCGGGCCGATCTTTGCCCAGCCTGACAAATTTGCCTCTGCTGCGGAGTTCTGGCCGGTATTCGGCGCCGGCGTGACCGCGATGGTCGGTTATTGGGCCACCCTCTCGCTGAATATTCCTGACTTCTCCCGGTATGCCCGCAGCCAGCGCGATCAGGCCGTGGGGCAGGCGCTCGGCCTGCCGCTCACCATGGTCTTTTACAGCTTCATAGGCATCGTGGTCACCAGCGCCACCGTAGTGGTCTTCGGCACCGCCATTTGGGATCCGGTGCAACTGGTGGCCAAATTCAACAGTCCGGTCCTCAGCGCCGTGGCGCTGGTCGCTTTGGCTATCGCCACCCTCTCCACCAATATCGCGGCCAACGTGGTCTCGCCCGCCAACGATTTCTCGAATCTGGCACCCAGCCGGATCTCCTTCCGCACCGGTGGCCTGATCGCCGCCGTGATGGGCGTGCTCATCATGCCATGGAAACTCTATGCCGATCCCACCGGTTACATCTTCACGTGGTTGATCGGTTACAGTGCCCTGCTGGGCCCGGTGGCCGGGATCATGATTGCTGATTATTTCATCCACCGGAGACGCGTCCTGAATATTGAGGCCCTGTATCAAACTGATGGCGAATATTCGTATCGCCACGGCTTCAGCCTGGTGGGACTGGGCTCCCTGCTGGTGGCCGTCGCGCCCAATGTGCCGGGTTTTCTCGCCGCGGTCGGGGTCGTTGAAAAAGCCAGCCTTCCGCCACTGCTGGCGACCTGCTACAATTATGCGTGGTTCACCGGCTTCGGCCTCTCCTTCATCCTTTATCTGATCCTCCGGAAAATCGCCCCCGGCGCCTGACGGGAAATTGATCCCTCCGTGAAATCCGTGCTTAAATCCTTATGAGCCTCCCGCAACTTCCCGCCTTCGCCCACGTTCCCGCGCCTTACACCGGCCCTGGCCTGGCCGAGGTTCATGCCCTGCGGAAAGCGGCCGTCAATCCGGCCCTTTTCCATTATTACAAGGAGCCGATCATGATTGTGGAGGGAAAGGGGCAGTATCTTTACGACGAAACCGGCCGCCGTTATCTGGATGGCTTTGCCGGCATTGTGACCGTGAGTGTGGGCCATTGCCATCCCCGGGTCGTGGCGGCCGCCCATGCGCAGAACCAACTCCTGCAGCACACCAGCACCATCTACCTGCACCCGAATCTTCCGGTCTACGCCGCTGCTCTGGCGGAAAAAATGCCGGGAAACCTGAAGGTGGTCTATTTCGTGAACAGCGGGTCGGAGGCCAATGATCTCGCGATCCTGATGGCCCGGGCCTACACGCAAAACTACGACGTGGTCGCCCTGCGGAATGCCTATCACGGTGGCAGCTCCGGCACCATGGGCCTGACTGCCCACAGCACCTGGAAGTTCAATGTGCCGCACAGCTTTGGCGTGCATCACGCCCTCGCCCCTGACCCCTATCGCGGTCCCTGGGGGCACGATGATCCGCTGGCGGGCCAGAAATACGCCGCCGATGTGCGCGAGCTGATCAGCTTCGCCACTCCTGGCCGCATCGCCGCCTACATCGCCGAAAGCATCCAGGGTGTGGGCGGGGCGGTGGTTTTTCCTGACGGCTATTTAAAGGAGGCCTATGCCTGTGCCCGTGCGGCCGGAGGGCTGTGCATTGCGGATGAAGTCCAAGCCGGTTTTGGCCGCACCGGCACCCACTACTGGGGATTCGAAACCCAGGGCGTGATCCCTGACATTGTCACTCTGGCCAAGGGTATCGGCAATGGTGCGCCCCTTGCGGCCGTGGTCACCACCCCGGAGATTGCCCAGACCCTGACCAGCCGTATCCACTTCAATACCTTCGGCGGCAATCCCGTGTGCTGCGCCATCGGTAAAGCGGTTCTGGAGGTGATTGACGAGGAAGGGCTGCAGCAGAATAGCCTGACGGTGGGGGCTCATCTGCAGGCCGGCCTGAAAAAACTCCAGGAAAAGCACTCCATCATCGGCGAGGTCCGCGGCAAAGGATTGATGATCGGTGCCGAGTTGGTCACGGACCGCCGCACCAAGGCGCCTGCCAAAGCCGAATGTGCCCAGGTCTTTGAAACAGCCCGGGAACTTGGCCTGCTCATCGGCAAAGGCGGCCTCAACGGCAATGTCCTCCGCATCAAGCCCCCGATGTGTCTCACCGCCGCAGATGCCGGCTTCATGCTGGAGGTGCTGGACGTGGCGCTGACGAAATTGTGAAGGCGGCACGCGGGTGTTCAGGGGATCAAGGTTCCGGCCGGTGCTTTAGCGGCCGTCCGGGCAGTACCGATAAAACGCACTGGAACGGTGATTTGGGCGTGCTGGGGATGGTTGGTCCGGAAGATTACGGAAGCATCTTTGGTGTCGCCCGGGTTGAATCCGGCGGGAAACACGAGTTGGACGCGTCCCCACCGGTTATTCCCCTGGCGTTCGAAAGACACGGCGACATCGCTGCCCCCCGAATATTTCAGGTCGGTGACCTCCAAGGTGGCCACGGCAGGATCGTGGCAGAATACCGTGATCGAAGCAGTCGACCCTGTTTTCAGGGTGGCGGTTTGAACGTTGAGCTGGGCGGGCTGCACCACCAGTGGGTCAACCGGGTTGATGTAAACCGGAAGTTTCAGGTCCTTGAGTTTGGGATGACCTAGCGTGAGGACGATTTCCGAATTTTGCGGACGATCTCCCAGCTCCGGCACTGACACCGTCAATTGATACTTCCGGCCTTCCTCAACGGGTTTCATTTCGGTTTGAAAATACGGGTTGTTGCCAGTGGCCCCGCCGATCTTCAGAGGCTCCGCATCCGTGACGGTGATTTCCACGGAGCGCGGTTCAATTTTGGTGCCTTTGAGAACGGTTCCGAAGGAGACCATCGGTGGATGGAGGGTTACGGGGCTCCAGATGAGGGCTTTGAGGGAAAGACGGACCATCCCATTGGCGGCATTGGATTCCACATCCACGGTTTTGGTGACCGCCCCCATGAATCTCGCCGTATCGAGTTTGAGTTCAAAGGAACCCTGCTGGCCGGGAGCCACGGTTTGTTGCCACCCCTCGACGGTGGTGCATCCGCAGCTCGCTTTGATGTTGCTGAGGGTCAGAGGCTCTTTGCCGGTGTTGGTAAAAGTGACCTTCTTCGCGGCTGGTTCCCCTTTGGTCACGGTCCCGAGATCAACCATAGTGGAGTCGAATGTGATGACTGCGGTGGAAGGTGGTGCGGGGGCGGCGACGGTGGCGGGGGTCACCGGGGCGGCGGGCGCGGCCGCCACGGGTGGGGCGGCAGGCACGGGCACCGGTTTGGGGGAAGCAGCGAGGCTGGCGGCGCCGGGTCCCGGCAGCGCATCCAACAACGCTGTCAGCGTTTCGGGCTGGGGGGCACCGGTCAGCACTTTATCCTGGATCATGGTCTGAGGCAGGGTGGAGGCGCCGCTTTCCCGGCCATTCAGGGCCAACAATTCCTCCCCAAGGCGCAGGGTGTCCTGCACCCAGCCCGAATGGGCCCAGGCCTGTTCGTAGAACCGGCCGTCCAGTTGTTGCTGGATCAATTTCAGCACGGCTTTGGCGTTGGGCTCCACCCCTCCCGTGACCAGTTCTTCCGATACTTTACGGTAGCGGACCGGTTCGATGCGCCAGAGGGCCAGCATGATCCGGTGCAGTTCGCGCGCTTCCGGTTCATAGGCGGCGGGCAACAGTACGGCGCTGAATTGCCCGGGACGTTGCCCCGCCACTTCAGTCAGGGTCCGGTGCAGTTCGCGGCAATGGGGGCAGGTGAAATCCGTGAGGGCGACGGCAGTGACAGCAGCATGGGGCAGGCCGATCGCGGGCAGGGCGGCGGGGTCGAGGGTGATCCGCCCGTCATATAACGAAAGGAAGCCGGAGTCGGAGACCAACGACTGAGGGAGGGTCTGTTGTTGGATCCGTTCCGGCTCCGGGCTCAGGCTCTGCAGCGTGGCCAGACCCGCCACGGCAGCCAGCGGCAGGGCCCACACGGCCAGGCTCGGGCGGTCATGGGCGGCCTCCGGCGCTTTCCGGCGGGCCAGCCAGAGGGACCCCACCCCCGCGCTGGCCAGCAGGTGGGCCGCACTGCACCACGGGCAGAAGGCTTGGAGGATGAAGGCCTGCACGACAGTAAACCAGAGCGCTCCCCCGAGGACCAGCCCTGAGGCGACCCATTCGGCCTGGCGCTGCCAATGCGGCAAGGCTCTCCGCCGGAGGGCGCAAAGCAGCAGCACCGCGTACACCCCGGCTCCCAGCAGACTGACCGGAACGCCTCCGGCAACACTCCAGCGGCTGTTCAGGATTTGCCCGCAACCACTCTCCGGACCACAGCCGGGCATCGCCTTTCCGGCGGCGGATTGCCAAGCGAGATAGAGTGCGATGCCCAGGGCGGTCCCGAACAGGATGGCGGCCAACTTCCTCAGCCGGTCACCCGGGGCCGCCGCCGCCGGATCACGCGGCCCGACGACCCGCGGCTGGCTGCCCCCGGAGGGCTGTCCGGGGATCAAGGAAGGCGCGGAGGATTCCCTGGCTTCGTGCAAAAAGTTATTCATCTGGATTTGGTTTTTGTTTCAATTCCTCACGGGGAGGAACTCATGAGAGGGGCTGCCAGCCGCGAAAGCCGCTGGTTGAGGACCTCCTTGGCAGTTTGCAGGACCGCTTTGCCGGCGGAGTCCGGGGTCGCGGCAGCAATTTCCTCCACCAGTGTAATCTGACGGGCGACTTGATCCGGTGAGACTTCGCCCGGTGGCAGACCCTGGTAGAAGTTCTGATTCCCAAACCCAATGTGCGCGGTCTTTTGGCGGTCAATGGGAACCCCGCTCTGCGCGGCAAACCACAGGGCATCCGGCAATTGATAATAGTCACCACTCAGGACCGAAGCCAAGTAGGGCCAGTGTCGGGACGGAACCTTTCCTGCGCTGACCTGGTCCAACAACCCGGTCCGGGCTTCCGGGTATTGCAGTGATACCTGCGCCAGCAGTTCCAAGGCAATCCCGCGCTGGCCGCCGGGTTCCGTCGCCATCCGGATCAGCGAGGGAATCCCCTCCCCCTCCGGCAGATTCGCCAGTCCGATGGCTCCG
>JAYUWQ010000984.1:0-6800 GCA_043753485.1 bacterium | reverse complement strand
TGCATTTGATCGTGGAGTTTTTTCTCCTGAGCGGGTTTACGGCGGTATTGGCATTCCTGATGTATCATGGGGTGATCCAACGTGTGCAGTGGTTGGATGAGGAAGCCCGTCGCCTGGCGCACGGAGAGGCCCCCCGGGCGGCCCTGGATGGGGAGGATTCGATCGCCAAACTACCGGTGGCGATGCGCCGCATGGCGATCCGGATAGGTGATTTTTGGCGGGTGATCAATGAACATGCCATTGTGGTTATCACCGACGCGCAGGGGCGGATTATCTTCGCCAACGATAAATTCTGCGCCATATCCGGCTATCAGCGCGAGGAACTGCTGGGAAACACCCATCTGATGGTGAATTCCGGCAAACATCCGGCATCGTTTTTCCAGGACATGTGGAGGACGATTTTGTCCGGCAAGGTCTGGAGTGGCGAAATAGAGAACCGGACTAAAAATGGGACCCCCTACTTCGTAGCCACCACCATCGTCCCCTGCCAGGGTAGCGATGAAAAATCTCACGAGTATATTGCCATTCACACCGACGTCACCGCGTCCAAAGCGGCAGAAGCGCGTATGAGGATGCTGTCCCTGGAACTGGAAAGGAAAAATAGAGATCTGAAAACATTCCTTCACGCCATTACGCATGATTTGCGGGCGCCGTTGGTGAACGTGCAGGGATTTTCCGAAGAAGCCGGCCGCCTGACAGAAGAAGCCGTTGGTCTCCTCAACCAAGCCATCGCCGGGACCCCTCCACCAAAAGAGAGTGTGGAGGCCCTGACCGGTGGAATGGCAGATGCCGTTCGTTTTATCTGTGCAGGGGCCGGAAAGATGGATGCTTTACTCGAGGGGCTCGTCGCGATTTCGCGGCTGGAACGATCTGAATCCCGCCTTGGCCCCGTCGATGCCTCTACGATCCTTGAGGGGAGCCTCACGGCCATTCAGTTTCAACTGGATCAAGCGGACACGGCCGTGACAGCGGGGCCACTTCCTCCCTGTCTCGCGGATAGCGGGTTGCTGGGACAGGTTTTTTCCAATCTCATCGAGAATGCCATCAAATACCGCGATCCCGGCCGGCAGTTGCAGCTGGGTATCACCGGCCACCTGAAGGACGATCAGTGCGTCTATCGCTTTGCCGACAATGGAATTGGTATCGAACCCGGATCTCAGGATAAGATCTTCGAACTCTTCCAACGCCTGTCACCCTGCCGCAGCAGTGGTTTGGGACTGGGGCTGGCCATCGTCCGGCGGGCGTTGGATCACATGGGTGGCACGATTCAGGTGGCTCCCCGTCCCGGAGGCGGGACTGTGTTTACGGTGGTGCTCCGGCATGCGGTTTTGGGATCCGTCAACCCTGACAATTAATAAATCGTGAAATTTCCTTGCTGTCGTTCCCATTCAACTGCTTTAATTGATATTCAGGCAAGGTGCCGGTTGCCGGAAATCCCCCTTCCAGTTGTAAATCATGACTGTCCAGCCTGCCGTCCTGCTTGCAGAGGACGACGACGGACACGCGCTGCTGACGCAGCAGGGACTCAAGCAGGCAGGCTTCCACAATCAGGTAATTCGATTCCGCGATGGGCAGGAGGTCCTCGATTTCCTGACCGGAGCCGACCGGCCCGCCTGCCCCATGGTATTGCTCCTCGATATCAGTATGCCGAAACTCAACGGGATCGAGGTGTTGCGCCTGCTCCGCGGGCAGACCGTATTCCGCTCCATGCCGATTATCATGGTCACCACCACCGACGATCCGGAAGTGACGGCACAGTGCGCGGAGTTGGGATGCAATGCATTTTTATTCAAGCTCCTGAACCAGCAGGAGTTTGCCATGACTCTCAGCAAATTGGTGGGATTTTTCAATCCCATGGATTTACCTACCCCGGCCTGAACCTCTCCAGTTACTCTTCCACTCCAGATCCCAAATGGGTTTGGTGCCGGACAACTCCTCCTTCCCATGTCCCTTGATGCTCCTATCCTGATTGTGGAGGATGATGAAGGGATCTGCCGTCTGCTTGCCACGGCCCTGCGAAAGGACGGCATCGTTTCTGAATGCCGGACATCCGGAACCTCCGCGCTGACATGGCTGAGACAGAATCATACTCCTCTCATCCTGCTGGATCTGCGGCTTCCTGACATGAGGGGACAGGATGTGATTGCTACTCTCGCGGAGGAGGGGCGCAAGGTGCCGTTCGTGGTCATCAGCGGGGTGGGGGATGTCAGGGTAGCCGTGAAACTGATGCAGGAAGGCGCTCTTGATTTCCTTCCCAAGGATATGCAGCTGCTTCAACTCGTGGCTCCGGTAGTACGCCGGAGCCTGGAGCACCTCGAGCAAAAGCGCCGGCTGGCCGATACCGAACTCGAGCGCAAGGATGTTGACCGCCGCCTTTTCGCCGCGGCGGAACTGGAACGCCGCCGCCTCGGGCAGGATTTGCACGATGATCTCTGCCAACGGCTTGCCGCCATCAAACTGCACTGCAGCATGCTGCAGCGCGAACTGGTGCGCGAAGGCTCTGCACAGGCGGAGCGCGCCGCCCGGAACGTGGATGCCATAGGCGAGGCCACCACTCTCTCCCGGAGCTTTGCCCGCAGCCTCGCTCCGGTGACCCTCGACTCCAATGGCCTTTGCTCCGCGCTCCAACTCCTGGCCAAATCAGCTGGAACCATTTTCGGGATAGTCATCGAATTGGAATGTCCCCAGATGGTCCTGGTGTCCGATCCGGACACCGCGATGCACCTTTACCGCATCGCCCAGGAGCTGATCGCGAATGCGGCCAAACACGCCGGGCCCACCCGCATCGAAATGCGGCTGATCACCCGGCCGTCATCCCTGCTGCTGGAAGTTGCCAATGACGGACTCCCTTTCAGCACCCCCGACGAGCTCATTGAGGGCATGGGGCTGCACATTCTGCGTGCGCGGGCGGATGCCATCGGCGCCAGCATCGAGTTCATTTCCGGTTCAGCTCCCGATGGCGGCACTTGTGTCCGCTGCACTCTTCCCTACAACCCTGCCCATGAAAGCGCTCCATAACCAACCTCCCCGCCCCGCCAAAGCCAGCCACGCCAAAGTCCGCATCGCCATCGTGGAGGATCATACCATGATGCGGGAGGGGTTGAAGCAATTCATCAATGACGAACCCGACATGGAGGTTTGTTGGACTGCGGCCAGCGTCCCGGAAGCCCTGGCGGAACTGCAGCATTGCCGTCCGGACATGCTGACGGCCGATATCACGCTGCCCGGCCGGAATGGGTTGGAACTCATCAAAGACGTTTTAGCCATCGCCCCCGGCATGCCCATTCTCGTCATTTCGATGCATGACGAGTCCCTCTACACCCAGCGGGTGCTCAAGTGTGGTGCCAAAGGTTATATCATGAAGGATGCCCCCCATTCTGATTTGATGGCAGCCATCCGCCGGGTGACCCAGGGCAAGGTCTGGCTGAGTGAAAAAATGTCAGAAGAAATTCTCGACGCCTTTTCCGGGGGGGCTCCCAAGCGGCGGGTGGATAGCGTTCACAAGCTAAGTGACCGCGAGTTCGAGGTTTTCCAACTTCTGGGGGATGGCAAAAGCACCAATCAGATCGCCGAGTCCCTGCACATCAGCACCAAGACCGTGGACGTTCATAAATCACACATCCGGGAAAAGCTGGGTCTGGAAGACAGTTCCGCAGTGCTGCGGCATGCGATCCGCTGGGCAGAAACCAAACGACTTGCCGGAGAGTGACGAAACCGGGGACAGGTTGTTCCTGTTGTGTGCTCCGTGGCACGGAGAAGCCGACTGGGGCGTGGTGTAACGGAGTGAAGGGAAAACGATCAGCCCCGGAGGAATGCTACGGAATGCCTCCGCGTTTCTCGGGCCGGGAACCGGGTGATTAGCCCCCTCCGATTCCGGCTCAAGCCGGAAAGCCAAAGCGATGATGGACCTCGACTGAATCCAGGTGCAGGGCGGTCCCGATCAATCGTGACGCGACTCTTTCCGCCGCTTGTTTTATCATTTTGTCAAAAGCGTGCGGGCCCAGTTCAACACCCTCATGCTTGATGGCAAGAATGCGGGCTCCCAGGATAAGCAGGTTCACCAAAAAATCCCCCGCCTCCACAGGATCATCCGTCCGGTGGGTGTCGACCCGTTTGCTGTGCTGTGGAAAAGTAATATAGTCGATGCTGAATTTGGCGATCATAAGGGTGGATTGAGGAGTTGGTGATACGAGACAGGACACCGGCGGGGCATTGCGATGCGCCAATACGAAGGATTGACTGCTGGACCATACAAACGGAAGCGCCGGGACGGAGACGACGAAGTTCATCGCAAAGGGGCTGATGGGTCTGTTTTGTTTTGACTGCCCTGAAAAGTGAACTTCAGACCGCTATGATGCGGACCTGATGGCCATAGCTCCGCTCCATCCGGATCAGGCGTTGCCCGAAGGAGTCGGGTTCACGCAGGAGATTCCATGCGACAATGGCGTTCATGTTGTTTGGGTCTGGTGGGGGTTCCCACTTGGGAGAGAGGGCTCGGAGGCGGGAGGAAGCTTGCCTCCGGTACGGGGACGCACGACAAGGACTGGACACGGGGCATGCTGCACGACCCGTTCGGCAACGCTGCCCATCCAGAGGTGCCTGAGGCCCGATCGTCCGTGAGTGGACATCACTACGAGGTCGACCGGGGAATCCTTGGCCTGCTGAACGATAGCATGCCAAGGCACCCCGGTTTTGATGGAAGTATCGAAGGGCACGCCGGCTGGAATGGTGTCCGCGAGGGCCTGCATCTGCTGGTGGGCGGCCTGGATCAGGCTTTGCGTGTAAACGCCCGCCATACCGGCCGTGTCGCCAGCCAGATAAAAATCTCCCGCAGGCATCAGCACCAGTTCGACAACATGGAATAAAGTCAGGTGGGCGGAAAACTTTCCAGCCAATTCCAAAGCAAAGGCCAGCGTGGCTGGAGTTCCTTCGGAAAAATCCACTGGCACAAGAAGATGTTGTAAAATCATAAAGTTGGGCAGGAACAGCAAGGGTGAGGCGGTCCTCAATATTCCTGGCAGGAGGCGGGGCCGCTGACCAGTTCCGGGTGACTCAACCACCCATACAGGACGGGCGGGGGGAGGTAGGACTTGAGCTTATTCAGCATAGGCTCCGGAAGCTGCGGATCTGAAGGGTGGGGAATGTTATAAACCGGCAGTCACCGGTTTATACCGCAGGCACTTTCCTCTGAAACCGGTCTCCCGGCGGCCGATAAGGAAAGTGCTTAGCCGGGAGGGCGCTTGGACTAGTGCGCCTGCGGCAGGGACTCATGGCCGCAGGCCTTCGTGCGGGGTAATACTCAGGCAAATGAATACCTCACCTTGCCTTGCTCTTTCCCGTGCCTCCGATCTCCTGACTCTTCAGCCAGCCTCCGGCGGCCGTGAAGTCAGACTCCGGACCAGTTGTATTGTAGAATACGCCGTACGGCTGGCCCCGGACCGGGATGGGGATAGTTCGCCGGCGGGCGGAACCGATCACCGGGAGGGGATGGTGCTGCTGAGTGTTTATGTCCCGCATTGCATGCTGAATCCGGATCAGGTAAGAATTGTCGAGGTCTGAGCGCGGTATCTGCCGGGTTCTTCCAGGCCGGGCCACACCGATCCATGAAATCCCCTCAGCTTCCTCCTGGAAATCCTGAGGAACCGGTGGATCACTGGGCGACACGCACCCACGTTCAGACGCTGGTGCTGATGGCGGCTACGGCCTGCGGTCTCTACCTGTGTTATCGGCTGGCGGAACCCTTTCTGCCTGCCTTGGCGTGGGCGCTGGCACTGGCCGTGCTCTTCGCCCCGCTGCAGCGCGGTCTGGAATCGCGGTTGGGCAAACCGACCCTGGCCGCCTTGGCTGCCGTGACTGTGATTGGTTTAATGGTGGTGATTCCGGCGGTTTTTGTGGGGCAGCGTTTGGCGGTGCAGGCCGCCAAAGGATCGGAGGTCATCAAGGCCAGGGCCGAATCCGGTGAATGGCGGCAGGCCCTCGCGGGGCAGCCGCGGATTGTCTCCCTGATCGAAACCATCGGACAGCAGGTGGAACTGGGTGAAACGCTCCAGACGTTGACTGCATGGCTCAGTACGCTGGCGGGATCGATTGTGAAACGCTCCGCCTATCAGGTGGTGGGGTTTGCATTGACTTTATATCTGCTGTTCTTTTTCCTGCGCGACCGGCGGAGCGCCCTGCAGGCACTCCGCTGGTTGTCGCCCCTCTCCCGGACGGAGATGGACTATCTATTTCACCGGGTGAACGATACGATCTGTGCGACCATTCATGGAACGCTGTCGGTGGCTGCCATCCAGGGAATCCTGGGCGGTTTGATGTTCTGGTGGCTTGGGATGGAGGCACCCTTGCTGTGGGGACTGGTGATGGGCCTGCTGGCAGTGGTGCCGGTGCTGGGGGCCTTTGTGGTGTGGATTCCGGCAGCGCTCTTTTTGGCCATGGAGGGCAACTGGGGCAAGGCCTTGATCCTCTCTTTGTGGGGGATGCTGATCGTGAGCACTGTCGATAATCTGTTGCGTCCCATCTGGGTCGGAAACCGGCTTAAGCTGCATACCGTCCTGGTTTTTATTTCCGTGGTCGGCGGGCTGCTCTGGTTTGGTCCCGGTGGCCTGATTCTGGGGCCTCTCGTGCTTACCGTGACCATCGCGCTTTTGGAAATCTGGTCCACCCGGACGGGAGGCTCCCTGCCAAAACCCCGCTCCGGCAGGTTGGCGGGAGGCAGGTGATGTTCCATTCCTGCCGGCGCCGGAGGATGTTGGCCACGGAGGCCATCCAAACAACGGCAAAAGGAAAATCACAGGCCAGGA
>JAYUWQ010000983.1:0-6805 GCA_043753485.1 bacterium | reverse complement strand
GGGATCAGCGGGGACAATACGGATGAGACTTATCTGAATACGACGGTCTTCCACCAGGTGCGGCGGCGGATTGGCTGGATCATTTCGCTGGCCTTCATAGGCCTGATCTCGGGGACGGTGATGTATTCCTATCAAGGGCAGATCAGCAGCCTGTTTGCCCTGACGATCTACATGCCGATGATCGTGGCGGCGGGGGGGAATACCGGAGGGCAGTCGGCCACGATGGTGGTGCGGGCAATGTCCCTGGGGGAACTGGATGCGGGGTCGGTGCTGCGGGTGGCGTGGAAGGAGTTCCGGATCGGGCTGATCATGGGGGGCGTGGTGGCGTTGGCGATGGTGGGGCAGATTTACTTTTTGCGGCCGGCCAGCATCCAGATCAGTCCGGCACTGTTGCTGGGATTTGCCGGGACGGTGGGGCTGGCCCTGCTGGTGCAGATGACGGCATCCACCCTGATCGGGGCGCTGCTGCCGCTGGGCGCACGGGCGGTGAAACTGGACCCGGCGGTGATCGCCTCGCCCGCCATCACGACGATCGTGGATGCGACCGGGCTGCTGATCTACCTGAATCTGGCACGGGCGATCCTACCCTTGTGAAAGTGGGGAGCCCGCGCCGTTGACGGTGGGGAGGGGATGGGTAGCATCGGCGGATGGCACAGGATTTTTTGACGGCGGCGGAGGCCGCATCCCCCCGGCGGATTCACCTCATCGGCGTGGCGGGCTCGGGCATGAGCGGGATCGCGTCGCTGCTGCTGGACCTGGGGTTCAAGGTGAGTGGATCGGACCGGAGCACCACGGTGGAAACGGAGCGGCTGCAGGCGGCGGGGCTGGAATTTTATTGCCCGCACACCGCGGAAAGTGTGGAGGGGGCGGGCGCGGTGGTTTATTCCTCGGCGATCAAACCGGGGCGGAATGTGGCCTATGATACCGCGGCGGCGGCGGGCATTCCGCTCTTCCGCCGGGCGGAAGCGCTGGCCTCGATCATGGGCCGGAAGCAGGGCATCGTGATCGCCGGGATGCATGGCAAAACGACGACCTCGGCGATGGCGGCGCATGTGCTGCGGGAGGCCGGGCTGCATCCCGGGCATTACGTGGGGGCGGAAATCCCGCTGCTGGGCACCAATGCCCGGTGGGATGCGGAGGGCGAGTATTTTGTGGCCGAAGGCGACGAGAGCGATGGGACCTTGGTGCTCTATCATCCGCGCCATTCCATCCTTTTGAACGTGGAGGAGGAACACCTCGACCATTATAAAAACATCGATGAGATCAATGCGGTGTATGGGCAACTGCTCGACCAGACCTCCGGCAGCTCGTTTTATTGTGCGGCGGATGCGGGGTCGAAGGCGGTTTGTCAGGGACGGGAGAGGGTGATCGGTTATGGATGGGACCCGGCGGACGACTATTCGGCGCAGGAATTGGAAACCACCGGGCAAAGCACCGCCTTCACGGTCTGCCGGAAAGGGGAGGCGCTGGGCCGGATCATCCTGAACATCCCCGGGCGGCACAATGTGCTGAACGCCCTGGCAGTGGCATCGCTGGCCACGGAACTGGGCGTGCCCTTTGACCGGATCGCGGCGGCGCTGAGCACCTTCCGGGGCGCGCGGCGGCGGTTTGAGGTCAAGCTGCGGAATCCGGCCTACACGGTGGTGGACGACTACGGCCATCACCCTACCGAAATCGCGGCCACCCTGCAGACGGCACGGCAGTTTGCCCAGGGGCGCGTGGTCTGTGTCTTCCAGCCGCACCGCTACACCCGCACCCAGCTGCTGCGGAAAGAATTCGGTCAGGCGTTTTCCCTCGCCGATGCGGTCTTCATCCTCGACATCTATCCGGCCAGTGAACTGCCGATTCCCGGCATCACGGGCGAAACCATCGTGGAGGAAATCCGCGCCCACGAGGGGGACCGGATCAAGATCTTCTCGGCTCCTGACCGCACCACGGCCCACCTCGCGGTGGGGAATTTTCTCAAGCCCGGCGACCTCGTCCTGACCCTGGGCGCGGGCAATGTGCATGAGATCGGCACCCGGCTGGCGGCGGATCTGCAGACGGCCGAGGGGTTGCGGCAGATGCTGGATGAACCGGCGGCGGGCGTGCGGCTGTATGAACCGATGGGCCGCCACACCACCCTGAAGCTGGGCGGGCCCGCGCAGTTTTGGCTGGAGCCATCGACCATCGCCGGGCTGGCCCGAGTGATTCATCATTGCCGGGAACAGGGTCTTCCTTACAAAGTGATCGGCCGGGGCTCCAATCTGCTGATCCGCGATGGCGGACTGAAAGGGGCGGTGATCCATCCGGAAGGCGGGGAGTTTGATCAGATCGAAGTGGAGGGCGACACCATCGAAGCGGGGGTCGGCGTAAAATTCAAACGGCTGGCGGCGGCGGCGCGGACGGCGGGGCTGGGTGGCTTCGAATGGATGGAAGGCATCCCGGGCAGTGTGGGCGGCGGGTTGCGCATGAACGCCGGGGCCATGGGAACGGAGACGTTCGATCAGGTGGTTAGCGTCACGGTGCTTGATGGCAGCGGCAGTTGTCAGGAAAAGACCCGGTCGCAATTCGATGTCCGTTACCGCAGCGTGCCGGAACTGACGGAACATGTCGCGGTGAAGGCAGTTTTCCGCGGCACCCCGGCGCCCTTGGCGGAGATCGATGCCAGGCTGGCCCTCAGCCTGGACAAACGGAAGCTCAGCCAGCCAATCGCGGCCAGTGCCGGCTGCATCTTCAAAAACCCGGAAGCCTGCCCGGCGGGAAAACTGGTGGATGAACTCGGGCTGAAAAACCTGTCAGTGGGTCCGGCCCGGGTGTCGGAGGTGCATGGCAATTTCATCGTCAACGATGGGGGGGCCACAGCCCGGGAGGTCCTGGAACTGATCAGCCAGATCAAAGCCAGGGCCAAGGCAGAACGCGGCATCCTGATGGAAACCGAAGTCCAGATCGTGGGTGAGGACACGCCGTTCTGAGGACCGGGCACGCGATTTCCCCTGCACAGGACCCGTAGCAGGCCGTCGGTCCGCCCCACATGGAAAATCCAAGGAAGCCCGGTTTACCCGTGACATCCGTCCAAACCGTGGTGAAGTCCTCCCCACCCCCGCATGCCCCCGCCGCACTCTGAACCCCGCACGACTCTGCTGTCGAAGGCCCTCACCCCGCCGGGAGCCGTGAAGACATCGCCGCGGACGCATCTGCGGCGGATGGTGCGGAAACTGACGGGCAAGTCGTCCCGGCAACAATTGATGCCGCTGCTGATCCGGGTGTATGCCGGATTCAGCACCCTCGATGGCGAGGCCTCGGAGGAGGAAATCGAGAGCAGCCTCGGCTTCATGCGCCACGACTATCCGGAGGCGATGTATTCCGAACTGCGCGAGCTCTACAGCGAGGCCCTGCGCCAGCCACAGGATCTCCAGAGCATGGCCGCGGACCTGGCGGGACAACTCAGTTATGATGAGAAGGTGCTGCTGGCAGTGCAGCTTTATGTGCTGATCACGCGGTCCCATTCCCCGGAGTCCGAGCTGGCTGATTTCCAAGCCTTCATGACCAGCATGGGGGCGGCCAGTGTGGCCCAGGGGGTGGTCGGGCAACTGCATGAAGCCGGGGAGAACGCGACCGCTCCGGCGCAGGAACCGGCGGCGATGCTGGAATCCCTCGAACTGGGCCGCAGCGCCCCGGCGGATCTGGTCCTGGACGATCTGACGGCGGGTTATGGCGTGACGGTGTTCCGGTTTCACAATCTGCTGCTGCTGAAGAATACCGGCACCCGGCCAGTGATCGCCCGGGGGAGGCAATTGCCGCACGGAGGCTTCCTGCGTCTCTACGAAGGCCAGCGCGTGGTGATGGGGGATACCGTGCTGGACTACCAGGATCTGGTCTTCTATCTGAATGCCCGGAAAGGCGTCTCCTCCACCCAGCTCTACATCGGACTGAGCCCCTCCGGCAGCCCCTTCGTGGAGCGGGAGCGCTCGAAACTCTCCGCCATCCTGCTGCAGTTCGGCCTCCAGGTCACTGCCACCGCGCTGAAACCCACCGATATCCGGGTGGGGGGCCGCACCCTGCGGCGCGATCAGATCACCATCGTTTCCCTGACCGACCGGCTCCGGTTTCCTGACACCTCGGAAATCACCTTTGCCGACCTGCGCCGCCGCGCCCGGGAGATGGGCGGACGCTTCGGACTGAACTCCGGCCGCACCGACTATCTGGTCTCGAACAACCCCAGCCTGCTGGGGGAGGGCGACATCATCCTGTCGCCCAGCCTGCGCAGTGAAATCCTGCTGCGGCTGCGCTGCGACTACGAAGCGAAGACCGGTTATCTGGAAGTGATGAAGGCCGCCCGCACCATCACGGTGGGCCGTATCACCCTGAGGGAACGTGACAGCATGGTGCTGGAAGATGGAGCCCTGATCAGCCTTGGGGAGGGACAATACCTGCGCTGCCGCTTCAGCGACCGGATCATTGAAGAGGAACGCAACATTGTCCGCGAGCTGGAACTGGTGGATGTGACCCACCGCTTCGGCCGCACCACCCCCGCCGTGGAAGGGGTCTCCCTCACCGTCAGGCGGGGCGAGATGATCTGCGTGATGGGTCCCAGCGGCAGCGGCAAGAGCAGTTTGCTGCGCATCCTCGCGGGCCACCTGCAGCCGAGGGAAGGAGAGGTGAGGATGAACGGGCTGCCGCTTTACGAGAACCTGGAATCGCTCTGTCCCTTTATCAGTTATATCCCCCACGAGGATGCCTTCGACCCCCTGCTGACGGTGGAGGAAAACCTTGCCGCCGCCGCCGCCATCCGCTCGCCGCATCTCCAGTCCGTCGACATCGCCCGCCGCGTCAGTGCCAAGCTGATCGAACTGGGCCTGCACGAGCGCCGCACCCGGCTGGCCGGCACCCCGGAGCAAAAACATCTCTCCAGCGGGGAGCGGAAGCGGCTCAACATCGGCATGGACATGATCACGCCCGCCGATGTGTTCCTCTTCGATGAGCCGACCTCCGGACTGTCCTCCAAGGATTCCGAACACATCCTGGAAATCATCCGCGGGCTGTCGCACAACAAAATCGTCTTTGTCAGCATCCACCAGCCCAGCGCCCGGCTGTTCCAGCTTTTCCACAAGGCCATCCTGTTGGATAACGGAGGCAAGCTGGTTTACTTCGGCACCCCCACCGGGATGCAGGATTATTTCAAGGAAGCGTGGGAGGACCAACTGGCCCGGCCTGAAGGCGAGACCGCCCTGCCCCGCCCGGACTTCAGCCAGCCGGAGTTCATCTTCGATGTCCTTGAGACGCCGCTGCGCGATCTGAGTGGCGACATCCTCTACGAGGAGGACGCCCGCGGCCACTCGGCGCCGGCCCGGCGGTTTGCCCCGGACTTCTGGCGCGACCGCTATCAAACCCACCTCGTGATGGGAGATGCCCACGACCCGGGCCTGAAGGCGGGGGACACCAGCACCCAGCCCCGGCCCCAGCTTCCCCCGGCGATCGACCGCACCGGCACCCGCAACGGCGGAGCCCGGCTCGGGGTGATGATCCGCCGCGCCTTTCTCAGTAAATTCCGCAACCGGGGCAATCTGGCCACCACCCTGCTGGAAGCCCCCCTGCTGGCCGTGCTCATTGCCACCGTGCTGCGGTATTCCGAGGACGGCGCCTACACCTTCGCTTCCGCCTTCCACATCCCCACCTACCTTTTTCTCTCGCTGGTGGTGGCCATGTTCCTCGGGCTCACCAACAGCGCGGACGAGATCATCCGCGACCGCATCCTTCTCCAGCGGGAGCGCAATTATAACAAAAACATCACGGGGTATCTTTTTGGCAAAGTGCTTTCCCTCGGGGCCTTTGCCCTCGTCCAGTGCGTCATCTACCTGTGGATCGGCAATACCATTCTCGAAATCCACGAGATGTTCCTCAAACAACTGGCGTGGATGTTCGCCACCAGCCTCTGCGGCGTCACCATCGGTCTCGCCATCAGCAGCCTGGTCCGCGATGCCAAGACCGCGCTCAACATCATTCCCCTCATCCTCATTCCGCAGATCATCCTCGGCGGAGCGTTGATCAAATATGAGGAGATGAACAAGAATCTCGATTTCGTCTACAGCATCCGGCGGTGGATGGCTCCGGATCCGGAAAGTGGCGAGAAACCGAGCAATCTCAAGGTTCCCTTCATCTGTGAATTCATGCCCCTGCGCTGGACTTACGAATCCATGGTGCTGACCCAGGGCAATTCGAATCCGCTGGCAGCGGCCCAGGAAGCCCTGAACCAGCGCATCCGCACCCTGACCTCCTATCAGTCCCTCGATGCCGGACAGGAAGCTGCCCTCAATCAGGCCAAGGAGGCCCTCGTCAAGGTTTCCGGGCTGGAGGAACGCAATGCCGCCGCCCTCTACCGCCGCATCAACCGCATCATGGATTCCGTGGCGGACGGCACCTACGACCCCGCCGCCCACGAAGTGAGGGAACGCGACCGCACCGTCTCCGCCGAATCGGTTTACGAAAACCAGAAGATCCGCGATTTGGTCATCAAAGCGGAGATGGAGCGCCGCGACTTCCGCCGCAAGAGCCAGCCCAACGTGTTTTTCGGCAGCGAGAAACGCTACACCCTGCGCCTCTTCGGCCATACCCTGATCGACCTCAAGACGGACACCCTGAGTCTCAACGGCACCATGATCGTGCTCTGGATTTTTCTTCCGCTGATCCTCCTCTGGCTTGTGCTCCGCCGCCAGTTGCGCCGCGTCTAGTGTAGGCCGCCTTACTGTTTGCATATTATAAAAGTCAGGGTATGATGGGGTCATGAGAGTAGCCGTGACCATTGAATTGAGCGCCAAGGAGCGCC
>JAYUWQ010000982.1:0-2702 GCA_043753485.1 bacterium | reverse complement strand
CCTGCCCGGCTGGGCCTGACCACTCCGAATTGCCACGTCCCGCAGGTGGTGCTGCAGGCGGTCGCGGGCCAAAAAGCAGCCCCGGGCCAAAAGGCGATCCAACCGGAACCGGTGACCCGGCTCCTGACCACCTATCAGACGCTGGGGAAAAGCATGAAGGCCGCAGGTTATGCCACCGGACACTTCGGCAAGTGGCATCTGGGCCCCGAGCCCTACTCGCCCCTGCAGCAGGGTTTTGATATCGACTTGCCCCATACCGCCGGCCCGGGACCGGCGGGCAGTTATGTGGCCCCCTGGAAATATAAGGGATTTGACCCCGATCCGGCCATTCCCGACGAACACATCGAGGACCGCATGGCGAGGGAAGCCACCGCCTTTCTGGAAGAGAACCAGGACCGCCCGTTTTTCCTCAACTACTGGATGTTCAGTGTCCATGCGCCCTTCGACGCCAAAAAGGCCCTCATCGAAAAGTACCGGACCACCGCCAATCCTGACGATCTCCAGCGCAGCCCCACCTATGCCGCCATGATTGAAAGCATGGACGATGCCGTGGGCACCCTGCTCGATACCCTCGACCGGCTCCAGCTTACGGAGAAGACCATGATCGTGTTTTATTCTGACAATGGCGGGAACATGTACAACGACGTCGACGGCACCACCGCCACCAGCAACGCCCCGCTGCGGGGCGGTAAAGCCACCGTCTATGAAGGGGGCATCCGCGTGCCCTGCATTGTCAGTCTGCCCGGGACCACCGCTCCAGGATCGCGCAGTGATACCGTGGTGCAGAGCACGGACTTTTTCCCCACCCTGGTGGAAAGCCTGCACCTCCCACCCCCGTCCGGATTGGTCTTCGACGGCATCAGCATCCTGCCCGCCCTCAAAGGCCAGCCGCTCCCGCGTGAGGCCATCTTCACTTATTTCCCGCATGACCCGCCCGTGCCCGATTGGCTTCCACCTTCCGTGGTGGTGACGCAGAGGGATTGGAAGCTGATCCGTCTTTTTTTCCAAGGAGAGGCGGGCGCCCACCGCTGGCAGCTTTTCAATCTTCAGGATGATCCCGGCGAAAAAAACAATCTGGCCGCAAAGGAACCCGCCCGGGTCCAGCAAATGGACGTCCTGATTGAGAAATTCCTCACTGAAACCAAGGCGGTCCAACCGATTCCCAATCCGCAGTTCGACCCCTCGAAGTATCAGCCGGAAATTGAAGGGATCGGGAGAATGCGCGAAGGTGGCAAAGCCGCCGCGAAACCGCCGGCGCCTGCGGTCACCGAAGAGAACAATCCGCAACTCCAGGGCTGGAAGGCCCGCCACAGCAGCGCTTCGCTGAAGGACGGCATCGTGACCCTGACCAGCAAGGGGGCGTCGCCCTTCCTCGGGGTGGGTGTCAATACCCGTGGCCCTGCAGTGGTGAAACTGCGCGTCCGCGCTGCCGCGGGAGGTGAGGGGAAAATCGAGTGGCGGGCTCCAGGCAAGGCGGCAGCCGCGGCGCAGGGCGTGCCGTTTTCCCTCAAACCCGGGGATTGGCAGGAACTCAGCGTCAACCTCCCGGCGGAGGGACCGTGGGGGATTCTGCGCGTCTATCTCCCTGCCCAAACCCAGCCGGTCGAAATCGACTGGATCGAACTGGAAACTCCAGGCAAACCCCGCCGTTGGGAATTCTAACCGCCTGCCAGCACCACGAGGAGTACCGGGCAGCAGGATCCCGGAGGGATCAAAGCCATTAGCCGGGGATTGAGCGCCGCGACATCCCCGGAACATCCCCCCAACAAAATCCTGCACCCCGGCAGGGGTGCCAGAGGGAATGGCTCGTTTTTTCCGTCCGCATTCTGTCACCCCTTCAGGGTGAGAGGTTTTAATTCCGTCGATTCCGGTGGTGTCGCTTCGCTCAACCACCGGCTAATAGCTATAATCCCTCCGGGATTCAATCTACCTGATTTTGGCCGGAAATGCTGGAAGATGTCTCCGCTGGTGAAACGTTCCGGATGGGGTTTTGATTTGCCATCGTTTGGCCTCCTTCGCGGCCCGTCCCGGGCCAATTCCGTTCCTTTTAAATCCTCCATCTGTTCCATCCAAATGCTCCTGCTCCGCCCCCGTCGTGCCCTCGCCCTGTTCTTTTCCGTTTTGACCGCGGGCTGGGCCGGCGCCGATCCGCTGGTGCCGCCGGCGCTTCCGCTGAATCCGACCACCGGCACCCCGCTGGATGACTACGTGCAGAAGCCCGATGCCGCCTATGCCTGGAAAACCGAGAAGGTCATGGAAGGGAATCCGTCGACCACCAGCATCATCAAGTTCACCTCCCAGAGCTGGCGGACGGAAAAGGAAGTGAACCGGCCGGCCTGGGACCACTGGATGGTGGTGGTCAAACCCGCCAAGCTGAGATCGAACAAGGCTTTCCTGATGATCAGCGGCGGCAGCACTGACAGTGAGGCCCCCAAGGGTCCCAGCAACATCATCTCCCAGATCGCCTCGGCCAGCGGGAGCATCGTGGTGGAGTTGAAGATGATCCCCAATCAATCCCTGATCTTCCACGGCGACGGCCAGCCACGCAAGGAGGACGACCTGATCGGTTATGCCTGGGATCAATTCCTCCAGACCGGAGACGCCACCTGGCTGCCGCGGCTGCCCATGGTCAAGAGTGTCGTCCGCGCCATGGACTGTCTCCAGGAATGGTCGGAAAAGGAGGGCAGTAATATCGAAAAATT
>JAYUWQ010000981.1:0-2703 GCA_043753485.1 bacterium | reverse complement strand
GCGCCGCCGCCCCACGAGCAGATCAACCGGCCGTCGTCGTCGCGCGCCAGTCCCCATTGGCTGATGCGGCCCCGGCTGTGCGGCATGGCTTCGAGCTTGCCGCCGTTCCAGCGGAAGCGGCGGTCGTTTGTGCAGATCGTGTTGTCGAGATTCCAGAGCAGGCCGGTCTGTTGGTGCTCGATGTTGCCGTGATCCGGCTCGCCCTGCCATGCCACCTCGCGGCGGTCGGCCACCCCGTCTTTGTTGTCGTCGAAGTAGGCCCAGATGGTCTGGTCTTCCGTGAAGTTCACCAGCACGCGGTCGTGCAGGGGAAGCACGGTGCGGGGCAGGATCACCTTGTCGATGAAGACGGTGCGCCGGTCCATTTTGCCGTCGCCATCGGTGTCCGTCAGCTTCACCACGCGGCTCACCGGATCGAGCTGGCCGGTGGCGTGCTCGTCCTGCATGTAGGTCCGCCATTCGCAGACATACAGCGAGCCATTGCCGTCGAAGGCGATACTGGCCGGCTCCTCGACCATCGGTTCGCTGGCAATGCACTCCAGCCGATAACCCTTCGGGACCTCGATGGTCCTGATCGTCTCCTCCGGCGTCAGTGCCGGGAAGGTAGTGTCAGGATTCCACTCGCCCTCCGCCTGCACCGAGGCGGACAGACTGGAGAGGACGAGCAAAACGAGGGGAAAGCGGGGAGCAGTCATGGCGGCTAAGTCATCTTGAAGCACCGTCCGGTTCCCCGTGCCACCGCGCATCGCAGCCTCCCGCCCGGCGTCCGAGACGAAGGGCGAGATCGCCGCATCAGGGGGAAGACCAGGATCAAATCGCCGGGTTCAGCCTCCCGAATGGGCGTAGCTATAAAACGTGCCCCACAAACCGAGCCCACTCAGGATCGTCAGGACGATCGAGGCCATGGCGAACTGGGTCATGGTGCGGGACCCGAGCAGGATCATGCCGAGCACCACGTAAGCGGACAGAAATCCGATGCCCGCGGCCAGTTCGCCCAAGGATCCTCTAAAGCACGCACTCACATTTGCAGATAAGAACAGTGGAGCGAGCAATCCCGCCTGGATTGCCTCCCGGTTTTTCACTTCCGGCGGGCAGGCGTCGGTCTGGTAGGTGGCGTAGAGGATGACGCCCACTATGGCCCAAAGGCCACCGAAGGTGGCGACCCGCAGCAGCCGGGAAGGAGGTTTCGAGGGCATCGTTTGGGGGTGTGGCTCACGTTTCGCTCATGATTTGGGTGGCAATTTGAACTCGTTGCGCCGTTTCTTTTATTTCCGCTTGAAGAACCATTTAGCTACTATCATAGCTAGCAGTGCTACCAGCATCCATATCCAAATAAGCGACCGTGTTTTTTGGATTGTGGATTTTCTCTCTTCCTTAAAAATCCCCGATGGTTTTTCATTCTGCGCACCCTGTGGAGAAGTGACAGGGATTGCTTCTTTTGCCGGCTGCTCGGCTGAATCCTCAATAATCGCAATTTCAGGATATGCCCCTTGTTCTTTCAATTCAGCGAGCCCCGTGAACGTTTTCAGGTCATCCATGGACTCCGGCGTATGTAATACCACTTGCTTCCGAGGAAGCCACCAAAGCGCATACAATATTGGCTGTGATTGGCCGTCGCGCAGCGCATATACGAACTTTGAAATAGCAATCAATTTTCCTTCCCCTTTACCATTTCCCCTCATGATGGAGCCATATATTGGTTTTAACAGATAAAAACTCTCCCTCATGTCGGGCCATGTATCTGGGTCATCCTGATTCATGGAATCCTCTATTAGCTTCCAGAAATTCGACTGAGGCTCAGCATATTGAGCACCCGACCTCTGGAGAACAATCTCTGCATATGCAGAGAGCAGAGTCAATTTCTTGGCCAATGCGGCATTTTGCTTTTCGTGTATTTTATTTGCATCTACACCTTCCCTCGCTGTGACATCTGCGCGAACTAAAATTACTGCAAACATCAAAACTATACACCTTGTTTTTGTGGTGATCATGGCTGAAATTCCTCCCATTCGAAAACCCGCCGCATCCGTCGGTGAGTTTTCGCATACGCGCAACTTGCCGGGTAATTTAATTTCTGGACTCACGGGCGCACCCGCAGCAGCTTTCCGCCTCCTTTTGCCAAATGCAGCTGGGTGGGCGGGCCACCGGCGGGCGACCATTGCCCGGTCGCCGGATCGAAGACCTCCAGCGGGGAGCGACCGGTGATGCCCACGGTCCGTTCGGCTTGGTAGTCCAGATTCACCACCATCACATGTGTTCCGGCAGGATCTGTTTTGCCGGCGGGGCCAAACTGGCTGAGCAGCACTCCCTGGACGCGCTCGTTAGGTTTGTAGTCCTGATGGGCCACCGGCGGGTCGAAGGTGAAGGCGGACTCCCGCGGGAGCGGAATCACCCCGGGCGGTTGCATCCCGGCATGAAACACGCTGAGCGGTTTCAGCGGCTGGAGTTCCCGGGCGATGGCGGTGAATTCGTGATTGAGCGGGCGGAGGGCGTGATACGGCGGCGTCGGGCTACCATCGGCTTCGGTGATGTTGCCCACATGCCCGGGGAAGGAATAGACATAGTATGAAATCCCCTGCGCCCCATACCCCAGCGTGGTGTAGACCAGAAAACGCATCTCGTCCCCATCCGGCACCCGGGGCCCGGTGGGCGAGGCCAGCGGAGTCGGGCCCCACGCGCTGGTGGGCACGATGTTCATGAAGG
>JAYUWQ010000980.1:0-2708 GCA_043753485.1 bacterium | reverse complement strand
GCTTCCGCCCCCATTTTGAAAAGCCGCCGGTCCCCCGGCGGCTTTTTTTATGAAATCCTGACAAAAGCGATTTTTCCCCACCCTCCGGAATACAATCCGGCCACCCCGGCCCGGGCTTGCTTCCGGATTCAATGATTGCCGTGAATTTCAAATCCCCTGCCCTCCAGTCCCTTGCTGCGGTGCTGGTCCTTCTCCTTCCCGGCCCTGGATGCTCCCCCGCTCCCTCCGGCCCCTCCCCGGCCACGGACTCAACAACAGAACCAGCCGCTCAGGGCATGGTCTGGCGCGTCAGTGGCGGGAAGGCGCCCTTTTTCCTGGCCGGGTCTTTCCATCTGCTGCGGACCAGCGACTACCCGCTCCCCGCAGCCTACGAAACGGCCTGGCGTGAATCCTCACATCTCGTTTTGGAAATACCCCCCGGGGACGCCCAGCAATCCGTTACCGCGGCGGCCATCAAAAATTTGAAGCTCCTGAAATCCGGCACCCTCCCGGAACATATCGCCCCGGCTACCTGGCGGGACCTCACCCAATGGGCCAAAGAGACCGCCTATCCCATGGCTGCGCTGGAGAAACAGACCCCGTGGATGGCTGGACTCACCGTGGCTGTCGCCACCAGCGCGCAACTTGGATTCAAAACCGAATATGGCATCGAGCGCCACTTCACCGCCCGTCTGGCCGGGTCCGGTAAAACCACTGAAGGCCTTGAGACCACCCTTGGCCAACTCCAGCTTTTTCAGGAAATTTCCGAGCCGCAGCAGGAAGCCATGCTCCGGCAGGCCCTCAGCGAAGCGCAGACCATGCCCGGAAAAGCCGCCACCCTCGCCAACGCCTGGCGCCACGGCGACACCTCCACCCTGTACGCCACGATGGCCGGCAGTTTCCACGACTTCCCGGAGATAAAAAAACTCCTGCTGGATGACCGTAACGCCGCCTGGCTTCCCCGTCTCGAAGCCCTGCTCCAAGGTGACCAGCCCACCATGGTCCTCGTCGGCGCCGGCCACCTTTGCGGCCCCGGCAGCCTCATCGACCTCCTCCAGGCCAAAGGATACCGCTGTGTCCAAATGAAAACGGAGGCAGCTTCCGCCCCGCTCAAAAAAGCGGCCTGATCCGGGCTGGAACCGGCTCGATTCCTTCCACCTAAAATGCCTTTCGCCGGTTGACAATAGGGGAGGGCCTCCTACGATACCGGCCCGCTGCGTCCGGGCAATCCGGGCTTTATCAGCAGACCGGAATGTCTCAAGCGGACCTCATTCCTTTCCAACCAAGTCCCCGTCATGTCCAAACGCACCTTCCAAGCCTCCAAGCGCACCCTCAAGAACCAACACGGCTTCCGCGCCCGCATGGCCACTAAAAATGGCCGCGCCTGCCTCGCCCGCCGCCGTCAAAAAGGCCGCAAGCGCCTCCTGCCGAAAGGTGCCGACGTGCAGTACGCCCGTCACACTCAATCCTAAGGGACCCGTCCCCGGAATCAGTTTTCGCAAAATCACAGAGTTCACCCGGAAGGGTGACCTCTGTTTTTGTGCCCGGATGGTTGCCCGCCCCCGCCTACCCACCTCATGGCTTTACGCAGTGATCAGCGCCTGACCCGCACCCGTGACTTTGCTGCCGTGCGCGAGGGAGGGAAATCCTGGACTGGACGCTGTCTTATCCTCGCCATCCGGCCGCGCCCCGATGCCACCCAGGCCCACGCGGGATTCACCACCACCAAGCGCATCGGCAATGCCGTAACCCGCAATCGGGTCCGCCGCCGGCTCCGCATGATCGTGCGCGACAACTTTCCCCGCCTCACGGTCACCCACGACATCGTCACCATCGCCAAATACCCCGCAGTGAAAGCCGATTTTGCCAGCCTGAAACAGGAATGGGAAAAACTCGCCGCCCGCGCCGGACTATTTGACAGCAGGGTCGCCCCCCTTACTCCAGCATCCGCCCCATCCGGGCCGGCTCCGGCGGCTCTGCCTTCCGACCGTCCCATAACATGAAAACGCTGCTCCGCTGGCTCATTCTGGCCTACCAGCGGTGGATTTCTCCTGCCCTGCACGCCCTCGCGGGACCGGGAGCCGGCTGCCGCTACGCCCCTACCTGCTCCCAGTATTTTTTGGAGGCTCTCGAAACCCACGGTTTCCTGAAGGGCTCGTGGCTCGGCCTCCGCCGCATTGCCCGCTGCCACCCTTGGGGAAGCCATGGCCATGATCCGGTCCCCGGCCACCGGGACAAAACCGAAAACTGAACCACGGAAAACTTCTCCCTCCGTTTTGTCATTGTCATTTACCGCCTCCCGTCGTAAGGCCGCCGTCCGCGGCGTCCTGGCCCCCCTCCAGGCCGCCTCCCGATTTTCCCCTGCCTATGAACATGAATCGATTTGAGTGGATGATGGTTTTGGTATGCGGCCTTGGCTTGGCCTGGGTCCTCACCCATCAACCAGCCCCTGTCCCGGCGCCTCCGGCGGCCCCTGTTTCCCAAACGACGCCCGCCCTTCCAGCCACGACTGGAGTGGCCCCTGCCGGGGTGGTCGAAACACCTGCCGCTGACAGCACTGCCACCGCCACAGCCGTGGAAACCATCCTGCGGAACCCCGCCGCGGAATATACCTTCACCAGCCTCGGCGGGGGTATCAAGGAAGTCAAAATTCTCGCCGGTCCCTTCGCGGGACGCACCGAGCAGATCATGAACCAGGGGGCTCATGCTCCCATCGGCGCCCTTCTCAG
>JAYUWQ010000979.1:0-2708 GCA_043753485.1 bacterium | reverse complement strand
TTTTTTTGTCCCGGCTATCCGCAACCCCGCAAAAAGTGATGCCCCTTTCCCAAGTTCTTCAGAGGAATGCCTTGGACTGTGCCCGCTGCATTCCCCTTCCCGCCGGTATCATCCGCACCTCATGGTAGAAAGGCCCTCGCGAGGGCGTTTTTGAAGAAGACTTATGTTCGACGCCCAAGACATCCTTGATGAAATCAAACCGCTGGGCACCGAAGGCTATCGGAAGGTGCTGCGCAACCATGGCGTGACGGGGCCGTGTTTCGGAGTGAAGATAGCTGATTTGAAACAGATCCAGAAGCGCATCAGGAAGGATTACCGTCTGGCACTGGCGCTGTATGACACCGGGATTTATGATGCGATGTACTTGGCGGGACTGATTGCCGATGATGCCAGGATGACCCGCAAGGATTTGCAGGGATGGGTGGACCAGGCCTGCGGTCCCCTGGCCGGCGCCACCGTAGCATGGGTGGCGGCAGGAAGCCAGCACGGGTGGGAGCTGGCCCGGGAATGGATCGACTCTGACAAGGAAATGACAGCGGTGGCCGGTTGGGCAACGCTCAGCTGCCTGACCTCCATCAAAGACGATGCACAACTCGATGAAGCCGCATTGAGGCAGCTCCTGCAGCGCGTGCAGCGAACCATCCACCAATCGCCTGACCCTGTCCGCTACCACATGAATGCCTTCGTGATCTGCGTCGGTTCCTACGTGGCAGCCCTGACTGTCCCCGCCAAGGAGACCGCGGAGCAGATCGGCCCCGTGCAGGTGGACATGGGGCGCACGGCCTGTCAGGTGCCGTCGGCGGCCGACTACATCAGAAAGGTGGAAGCACGGGGAACCATCGGGAAAAAGCGCAAAACTGCCAAATGCTGAATGGGGAGCACCCTTGTCGGTGGGACGGGGCACCGCCGTCGGGTGGGTGATTACAAAAATCCCGCAATAAACATGGAAATTATGGAAATACGTGATATTTTTGCGAAATGCGCGTTATTTCCGACTGTTCCGTTCCGGCTTCCCCGCTGCTCCTGTTGCTGCGGAGACCGCTTTTTTGGATTCTTCTGGTAGGATTGCTGTCCATGGGAGGGGCGCTCCGGGCGGATTTTTACATGGATGACTATGCCTTCATCCTGAACAGCAAGGGCGACGCTCCGAACCAGTTCCGCTGGCAATTCATGGGTCAAAGTTACGGCAGCGAGGCGGTCGATGCGATGGGGGTCAGCATTTTCCAGCTGATTCCCACCCTTCTGACCTTGCTCACGAACTGGCTTTTCCCCCTCAATCCGGCCGCGGCCCACGTGTGGAATCTGCTGATCCACCTCACCCTCGCGGTCCTGGTATTCCGCCTGGGAAAACAACTGCTGCACCGCCTCGGGCTGCTGGCTTCGCCGGCGGCGCGCCGCCAGGCCGCCTTCCTCGGGGCCATGATCTTCGCGTGTCATCCGCTGGGCACCGAACCCGTCCACTATGCCAAATGTCATATGGTGCAACTGGTGGCGTTGTTCGCCTTCTGGGCCACCTGTGCGGCGGTGGATTTCCTCGCGGTTCCCAACCTGCGGAACGGCTGGCGTTGCCTGCTGGTGACGGGGCTATGCGTGATCTCCTACTTTCCCGGCACCGCGATGCTGGGACTCAATCTGGCCGCCCTGCTGCTGTTCACCCTGACCGGAAAAGGCAGGGACCACCTCCGTCAGCTGCTGCCGGCCGCCGCCACGCTGCGCCAGCCCCGCACGATCGCGGCGCTGCTCCTGGCCGGTGCGGCCGGGCTTGCGGTCTTCGGATATTTTCTTTGGGTGTATTTCAAGACGATCACCCACTGGGGTGCCCTATACCCGGTGCACATTGTGACCCAGGGCCGGGTGTTTTGGGAATACGTCCAGCGTATTTTCATCCCCACCCAGCTCGCCAGCGATCACTATCAACCCTGGTCGACCTTCCGCGATACCGGCGCCGTCCTGCGCCTGGCGGGTTTCGGGATGTTGGCGGGAGGGGCGATGGTCCTGGCGTTCCGCCGGGGTCCGGCCACCCGGCGCAGCCTTGGTTTGCTGCTGTTGTTTGCACTGATCCCTTTCGCCATGCGGATGCTGTACATGAATATCGAGATCCTGGTGGAATACCGGGCCTATCATGCCCTGCCGTGGGTCGGTTTGCTGGCTGGTTGTGGCCTGACCGCGCTGGCAGCCCGGCTTTCCCCTCCCAAACTCCGCTGGTGGCCGGCCGCCGCCCTGATCGTGTGTTTCACCCTCCTCAGCGCCCTGCGCGGAGTGGTCTGGCGCAGCGGCACGTCCCTCGCCCACAACGTGCTGGAGCAGTACCCGCTGAACAACCGCGCCCGCACGCAGCTTCAGAGTTTTGCGCTCGATGCGGGGGAATTCGGCCCGGTGCTGCGCCTCCATGAGGAAATCCTCGCCGTCCGCGACCAGATCAATGTGGTGAACCGGCAACAGGCTGGACGCCTCATGGTCGATACCATGCGGGCAGACGCGAACGTCATCGGGAGTTATCAGTTTGCCGTGCTGGCGCGTGCCGAACTGGAAGGCTGCCTGAAGGCCCTCACTTTTGCCGATCATTCCATCGCTTCGCTGAAAACGCTGCTGCCGGGTCAATTCCACGCCAGGCCGGGGGAAACGATAACGGGCGCATGGCCCCTGATGGAGGCCAGAGCCACGGTGGAGCGGGCCTTGGCGGCGGGTTACGGCGCGCCACCCCTTGC
>JAYUWQ010000978.1:0-6832 GCA_043753485.1 bacterium | reverse complement strand
GACAGGAAAAAAATTGGCAGTTTTTCGATATCGACGGCCAAAATTTTGGAATTTATTCAGTGAACCCCCATGCTGTAGGTCGCTTGGCCAATGATCGGTTAACTATCAAAGACTCAGGTCCTCCACTCCATTGGATGGAAGGTGAAGCCAGAGGCGGAACTCCTCCTGTTCGAATCGGAGATGAATACTTTAGCTTTTTTCACAGCTCGTACCGGAAGAATTATGTTTGTGGATTTTATGCCTTCGAGGCGAAATTCCCTTTCCGTATTACCCGTTGGCCGAAAGATCCCTGTCTCGTGGCCACTCGCCCTGATTGGCGCCTTATCGGGCCAAGCGTGGTCTTTCCTTGTGGTGCAATTTGCGAAGATGGTATCTGGACCGTATCCTTTGGTTGGCATGACGACCATTGCTGTCTCGGGCAATGGAGTCATTCCGATCTCCTCAGCAATTTGTCGCCCGCTGACACCAGTATTTTATCCGGTATCCAAGATCCCGTAATAAGAAACTTCACGGCGGTCAATTCCATGGAATTAAATTGTTTTTTTGATAAATTCGCCGGATAAATTGTTTTGAAACTGAGGCGACGCCCCGTAGAGACGCTTAATATTTGGCCTCGTGCCGGACTGGAACGGCGAGCGGTCTTTTCAACAAGCTCGTAAAAACACTCAGGTTGATCACCGATATGCAAATCGGGAAAACCAGAGGGCGTGGTTGAGCTTGTGACTCAGGGTACACCGCCGTCCTCGGGTGGCTTGTAAAAGCCCGTGCGCTGAAGGTGCTCCACCAGCACAGTCACAGCGTAATCAGCCTTGCCTGGGCCATGGTCTTTACACGCGGCTTCGAGTGCTTCATTGATAGTGGGCGGAAGGAGTAATTGAAGATTGAGAAACCCGGCGCGGCGGGCGGCGACGGCCCGCCGGATTTGTTCGGCGCGGGGCACGCCGCTGCTCGGGCGGCCGACTTGACCTTTGGCGGGTTTACCGGGTGGATCGCGCATGAGCTAGCCAGTTGCGGCGGCCGTGGGGACAATCCGCTGTGATTTGACGGGGGGCAGGGTGCCTTCGATGCGGGCCAGCCGCATTTGATGGGAGGCAGCATCCGCCTCCGCCCAAGTGGGATAGGGACCGCTTTCAAAAACCTCCCCAGCCAGATATTGCCCTTCAATCATGAAGGGTCCCGGCGACTCTTTCCTCGGGTCATACCAAGTGGGCGGTTCGGTGTGACCGGCCTTTTTCAGGGTCGCGCGGTATTCCTCCAGCATGGATGGAACGAACCGGGCGTGCAGAGCCAATTCCTCAAGAACGGCCAGCGTCTCCCATGGATTGACGACGGGAAAGGTCCACAATTCGCCGCGGCTGCTGATACTGTTGAAGCTGGAAAATGTGCTCCGGATGTCCTCCAGCAAAGAATCACTGAGCCGGGCGGAAGTCATGAATTGTCCGGTGCGCGGATGGTCTTGGCCTTCCTCATCAAGCGTCAGTTTACCCGCTTCCACCAGGTCGGCGGCTTCTTTGCAAAGCGGCAGGTCATTCGCGTAGCGTGGATCAGCCGCATCGATCCGCTGCAAGTTGTATTCGCAAAGCATCATGGGTGCGGCTTCCCGCTCGGCCCGGATCTGTTGAGACACTTTAGCGAAGTCCGGTTCACCGAGTTCGCCGGCGGGGACGAGGGTTTTTTCGGGGACACCGTTTTCATTTAGTCCGGCCTCGCTGCAAATCGCGATGGCTCGGGACTGGGGGAACAGTCCTGCTTCCGAGAGGTTCGGCGGGTAGCCTTTGCTTTCGGGTTTAAGCCACTGCTCGTGGGCGGTGCTCCAGATGCGGAATTCGATCATGATTGGCGTTCTATTTTTCTCGGGCATCATAAAATGGTTTTCAGGCTCCGCAGGGGGAATCTTTATGGTCGGGCTACGCCGCGTCGCGGCCTGCAAAGGCATCGGCGCGGGTGATGGCGGGAAAGGCGGCCTGTTTGGCTTCGGTGGAACCGGTGGTGAACCACCAGAGGTCGCCCGCGACATCGCGCCAGACAACCCGAACGGTGCCATGCAGAGTGCGGATGGTCGCCCGGCTGGGGCGTTCGTGGCGGTCAAAAATCAGGATGGAAAGACGTGTGGTCATGGGATGAAAAGGGCAGGGAGGGTAAACCCCGGGAATAAGGGGAGAGGGCAGGGGAATTTGAAAACAGTAGGGGGTTTGGGGGGAGCAGCGTTCCCCCCAACTGAGAAAAACCGGCAATGAATGAAGTTCTGGATTGCCGTTGGGCAGGGACAAAAAAGGAGAAAAGGCTCCCCCGCCTCGGTTGAGACGGGGGAAGCGGGGGAGGTTTCAGTTCCGCATGGCAAGGAGCTGTTTGGCCAGGTGGTGGAGGGCTTTATTGAGGCTGACGTTGCCTTCTATGCCGGTGACGGCCCGGCTCTTGGGCATCCGCTTTCCGACGGCGGACCGTTTGAACCGGTCGCGCTGGCCTCCTTTGACACAGTTTTCCTGAACCACATTCAGCGTGCGCCAGGCATCGTTGCCGGCGTCTTCGGTGCGGTGGGGGCTTAACAGCATGGCAGGGCGGACGGGAGCTTTTTCCAGGTCGCCAAAACGGACAATGGCGGCGGCTTCCGCGAAGGCTCCGCGTTCTCCCTCGGTCAGGGTGTGGCCTTTCATGGATTGAATGCCGTCCATGATTTCCGGGATCTGGTCCACAATTTCCAAGGTGGCTTCAATCACCATGGAGGGCTTGAACCCTTGGTGTTTGATGCTGGTGCGGCTGAAGGTCTCATCACACATCACCAGGCCATTCATGCAGACAAAGCGGAAGATTCCTGCGTGGAGCTGATAGGCGGAACTGCGGTCGTGGGAATTCAGCAGGACGATTTCCGCGCGTTCCCCGCCGGTGAGGGCTAGGTCGTCGCGGTGGGCAAAGCGGAGCATGTGTTTCTGGAAACCATGCCGGGACTGGTCGCGCACGGTTTGTTCCTGCGCGGCCACGGGAACCCATCCTTCCCCGGCCATGCCGTCGAGAATGGAGCTGGTGGGCAGGAAGGAATAACGGGAGCTGGTGCGCGTGTGGGCGGAATCGGCGAAGACAGACGGCGCAAAGGCGCGGAGTTGTTCGGGGGAGAGGGCGGCGTGCAGGCTGTTGCCGTAACCTCCAAGAGTGCGATAATGGGTAGTTCTCATGAATTCAGTTCTATTGCTATGGGCTGGTTTTTGGGGATCGCCCCCCGCAAGCGTTGACGCGCTCGCGAGGGGGCACTTGCTTCATTCAGGCGGCTTGCTCCTGGGTGGCTTTGGAGCGGCGGTTTAGGCGGTAGTTGCGGGAGGGCTTGGAACTTGGCGCTTCCTCGGAAGCGGGGGCCTCGCCCGTGTTGGGTGCGGCCTCGCGGTTGGCGGCCCGGCGGATGAGTTCCAGGGAATGGACGTGAAGGACCAGCTTGGTGCGGGTGGCTCCAGTCGTCGCGTCAGGCCAGGACTGGGGTTCCATGTGCCCTTCCACCATGACTTGATCGCCCTTAGCGGCTTTTTCGGTGAGAAACTCGGCGGCCTTCTTCCATGCGGTGCAGTCGATGAAGAGGGGTGCGCCCTTGGGTTCTTTGCGCAGGCTGGAAACCGCGAGGGTGAAGTTGGCCACTGATAGACCGGAACGGGTTTCCGCGAGATGCACGTTGCGGGTCAGATTTCCGATGAAGAGGCATTTATTGAGGGTGCTCATAGGTAGTGTGTTTTGATGTTATGTAAGGCAGCGGGAAACTCCCTGCTGATACAGACACTCTACACCATAATGTTTACATGTAAACAAAAAAGAAGGAAAAAGGAGAAGTATTTTTCGAGCTTTCGGCTCGGGGAAAAATGCGAAGGAGCGCAGCGGGAAGAGGCATTTAAAACCCGAAGCAGAAAGACGGGTTAAAAGAGCCGCAGTGCATGAAGCACAAGCTCAAGGGCGGTGAGGCACGATCCGCCGAGCACGGAAGGGAGCACGGCGATGTAGGTCGCCGCGCGCATCCTGCACACGCGAGGAACACCCTTTATCTTTTGCGCGCTGTGGCACATCCCACGATCCGAGACGGGCGCACCGCAGGGAGCCAAGGCGAGGCTGGCAGAAACACCAACGACCGTCAGGGAGCTGATTCCCCAGGATGTCCGCAAGGTGGAACGCCGGTGGTGGGCATCCCATGCCGCCGCCGGCGTTCGACCGGCAATGGAAGGACGGTGCTTCGCACGTCACGAACTGCGAGGAGGCCGCCGCCAGTGTGAGGAACGAATCTGGCAAGGCCGCCGTGGCTGCTGGTGGCGAGTCCTGAAATGGGTGGGCATCCTGGGCACGGGGCGTTGCGGGGTGTCCCCGCTGGAAGGGGTAGCGCCCCACGAAGTAGGCGCGGGGGGAAGGCCTTCCCCTCCAAAAAGACGAATAGGAAACGGAAATGAGTATTTTTGTGTTCTGAGGTCTCAACCGATGGACGCCTATCCGGCTGTGGTTTGCGTCACGAACGGAAGTCCGGAGGACGAGCGGTCTGCATAGAATTTAAGGGTATCGTGGTAGGCGCGGGACCCTACGCCCGTAAGCCGATAGAAGCGCTCTTTGATTGCAGTTCGCTCAACCATTTTTTGCTCATACTCCCCTTCAACATACTGTCCCTCCTCAAGACGGGCCATGAGTTGGTAGAATGCGGGAGCCGATTTCCGGATGCCGAGCTTGCTCATGGCTCCCCGCAATTCACGGCCGCTAAGACGGCGGGATCCAAGAGCTTCGATTACAACCATCTGAAGGTGACTAAGGTCTGGAAGTTGCATGGGGGGCTTATTTTCCGAGAAATTTTGAGATGAGTGCGAGTAGACTGCAGAGGCCCGACACTTCTTTGAGGGCCGCCATCAAAGTCCCGCAGATCAAAAAACCGATTTTAACGATCAGAGTCAAATGCAGCCAAACCAAGTTGAGCTGAGCGCGGCGATCTTCATCCAAGTCCAATAACAGGTCATTCACCGAATTTTCGAAAACCTCGTGCCGGAATTTTCTGGGAAAGACTCTTCCTAATGGATTCAAAAGTCGAAACAGGAGATTCGTGTCGATTTGGTGAAGTTCCAAATTGCGATTGAGTGACTTGTAAGAACGAAAAGCCCCCCAAACGCAGAAGACGGCAAATGCGATGCCCAGAGACGATCCAACAACTCTGAGTCCGGTGGAGAACATATTTCCCTGCCAAATATTAGATAGGCGACCCAACTGGGCAACGAAAAGCCAGCAGCAGGCACCCAACAAGTAAGCGGGAAGGAAGAGTTTCACGAGCCAAGTAATGCCGCATTATTTGGGTGTGTCAAGACCCTCGGAGCGGTCAAGGACACACGATGACCTCGAAGAGTCGCAAATAAAGAATTCCGACATTAAAGAGATGCAGTTCCAAAATCCATCTGCGATGGCCCCAATCCGCTGGAGGACGAATTCGGGATCGAGGCGGATTGGGTCATGGGGGCAGGGGATCTGCGGCTTGAATTTGCCCAAAGGCGGCAAGGGACTGTTCAAGACACAATTTTCTCCTCGCATATTCCTCAAACCTTGTCAGCGTGAGGGTGTCCTCGGACGGACACCTGATTTTCCCATGTAACCCGACTCCACTTTTCACATCACCCTTTGCGACCACAAAGGGCTTCTGGGCCGCCATCAAAACCGCGAATTTTAACCGGCCCCACCAAAGAATCAAAGCTCGTCGCGCCACTCGTCGCACCACTCGGCGCGGCTTGACCTCGCTTCTTTGGTGAGGCGCTTCGCGGTGCCTGATGGCGGGGCGTGGATCAAGTCCGCGCCCTTTGCTGTATAGACATCAAGCAGCAACCTGGATGGCTCTAAAATTTCTTTTCAGCAAATCAGTTTCAATTCCCTATCATTCAGCAATCCATCTCATGAAATCCACGTTACTCTTCACATGTTGCTTTCTCCCGACGCTGGGATGGGGGCAGGCAAACGCTCTCCGTAATCCTTGGAAAGCCGCTCCCTTGGAAATGCCGGAAGCGGTAGCCAAAGCTCGCGTTCAGGCTCGGACGGTGCTGAAAGGGGCAGGGGGATCGGCCGGCGGAAACCTTATCGTGGAGGTGATCGAGCCGCCTGTGCTGCTCCTGGCTGCTCCGGTGGCCACTCTACCGGTGGCTCCTTTGAGTGAGGAAGAACTGGCGGCTCGTGAGGCCAGGCGCGCCGCGGAGCCGAACGAGTTAAGGCTCTTTTCGCCTTCGGTGGTGGTCTATGAGAATGGAGTCTCGCTCATCAGTTGGTGGACTGCCGACCGAAAGACCGGGTATCAGGAATACTCTGCTTTTGTGAACTTGGATTTGGCGTCCATTTTCGCCTGCGGGGACCTGACGGTGGGACGCCGCCGCTATTGTATGATGTCAATCAGCCACAAGGCCACGGACCGGTTTGTGGCACAGATGAAGCCGCCTGCGCTCACAGAGTTCAAGGAGCAGACCGACATCATTCTTACCAAAGGGGATTCCACCAATCAGGAGGCCTTGGAGCCGCTCATGGCACTGCTGGCCAAGTATGACGCGGAATCGGGACTCATTGAATCGACCGCCGCCGCCATCAAAGCGGATCAGGCAGCCCGCGCGGCATGGGAGGCCGAACACCCGGAACCGCCGGAGGATTCGGTCATTCGTTTCTGGCCCATCCAAAGCACCCAGTATTCCACTACTCCCGCCAAGTGAGCCACCACCCCGGAATTTTCCCAATGAAACACATTCTGTTTTCTCTCCTCTCCTTAAGAGCCTGTTGAAAAAAGGGCTGCGCTTCGGGACCGGCTGAAAACCGGAGCCGGGCGGCGGGCCGGAATAAAGATCAGGATCAGGACGGGAGT